>JAOACK010000005.1 GCA_026417875.1 Thermodesulfovibrionales bacterium
CCAGGCGGCAGGCTTACCACGTTGGTTGCGTCACCGAGGGAACACTCCCCCGACATCTGGCCTGCATCGTTTAGGGCGTGGACTACCAGGGTATCTAATCCTGTTTGCTCCCCACGCTTTCGCGCCTCAGCGTCAGATGAGCGCCAGAGGGCCGCCTTCGCCACAGGCCTTCCTCCCGATATCTACGCATTTCACCGCTACACCGGGAATTCCGCCCTCCCCTCGCTCTCTCAAGTCACGCAGTCTGTTCGGCAGCACGACGGTTAAGCCGCCGTATTCCACCAAACACTTGCATGACCGCCTACACGCCCTTTAAGCCCAGTGATTCCGAGCAACGCTAGCCACCTCTGTCTTACCGCGGCTGCTGGCACAGAGTTAGCCGTGGCTTATTCAGAGGGTACCATCCCAGCTTTTCCCCTCTAAAAGGAGTTTACAACCCGAAGGCCTTCGTCCTCCACGCGGCGTCGCTGGATCAGGCTTTCGCCCATTGTCCAATATTCCCCACTGCTGCCTCCCGTAGGAGTCTGGGCCGTGTCTCAGTCCCAGTGTGGCCGTCCGTCCTCTCAGACCGGCTACCCGTCTCAGGCTTGGTAGGCCATTACCCCACCAACTACCTGATAGGCCGCAGGCCCATCCCCAGGCGGATTGCTCCCTTTGGTTATGAGTCTTCAAACCCATAACTTTATGCAGTATTAGCCACCGTTTCCAGTGGTTATCCCGCTCCCAGGGGTAGGTCACCTACGTGTTACTCACCCGTCCGCCGCTAAGTTAATGCTGTATTGCTACAACATTAACTCCGCTCGACTTGCATGTGTTAGGCACGCCGCCAGCGTTCGCTCTGAGCCAGGATCAAACTCTCAAAGCAAACTTAAAGCTTTAAAAGCCTACCCATGTTTTCAAAGAACAATTACTCCCCACGATACCTCTCTGCTATAAGCCTTGCGAGGCAAGGTCTATAAGTGGGTGCCTTGGAAGATGCTTAGGCTTCCCCTCCCCTTTCGGTTTGGGGCATGCACACCACAATCCTCCGCTGGCTCCCTAACTCTTGGTGTTCCCTCAGCTTACTTTAGCAGAATAGGTATCGCAGAGAAAAATGAAGACCTCAGATAACCGAGTTACCTTTAAAAGAGCAATCTTACTTTTTTCTTACAATTATATTTTACCACTTTATGTATATTTGTCAAGAAGCCTTAAAAGATTTTTAACCGGAATTTTAGCTGATTTTACGCATTTAGCTCATTTTTTTAAGTTTTTTCTCCTTATTTTAAAATGTTCTAAATAAATTCTTTATGTTTGAAATCTCTACTAAAAGGCTTCTGGTTTCTACTAACCTGAAGTCTTTGTATAATTTAACATATAAATTGCCTTTAAGTAAAATCTTAATTGTTCCAGTTGAGGAGGTGATAAATACATTTGAATCCTTTAAACTATTTAAAACCTCTCTGTGCGGGTGACCATATGGGTTTCTTGCTCCAGCACTTATTATAGCAAACTCTGGTGATATTAGCTCAAAAAAATTCTTATATGTTGAATATCTGCTTCCATGATGTGGTATCTTTAAGATATCAGAATTTAAAATTTCACCGAGATAAAGAATATCTGCTTCTGCCTCTCTTTCAATATCTCCAGTAAAAAGCACAGAGACTCCATTAATAATTGCCTTAAGTACAAGAGAGGTATTGTTCTCATAACTGTATCTATCTCCAGAGGTATAAAAACCTTGATAGGGATGAAGTACATAAAAACTATATCCTCTAGCAGAAATATAATCTCCTCTCTTAAGAGCTCTTCTAGGAATATCTCTTAAATCTTCTGGATATAAAAGAAATCCATTGTCCCATATCTCTTTTATCTTGAAATTTTCTTTTAATAATCTCAGACCTCCTGTATGATCAGGATGGGGATGAGTAAGAATTAACACATCGATCGTTCTTTTACCCCTGTATCTCAAATAAGCTGATGTCTCTATTCCGCTTTTACCTGTATCAATAACAACAGTCCTTCCATCAGGTAATTCAATAACTGTACTGTCTCCCTGTCCAACGTCAAGGAATGTGATCTGGGGTGTTCTATCCGTTCTTATAGTCAGGAATAAAATAATAATTATAAAAAAGGCGAGATAAAAATATCTTAGCCTATTAAGTAATAAAAAGAGAATTAAAAAGAAATAAAGAGCAAGCAAAACTACCACAGGAAAGGGCAATACAGTTATTTCCGAATATTTAAAGGAAGCGAAGAGTTCAACGATTTTAATTACAAAATTGATAATTCCTTCAAGCAGATCCTTTAAAATAAGATGGCCGGTTAGAAGATAAAAAAAAGAAAAAAATAAAAGCAGTGGCAAAAGCACAAAACAAACTAAAGGCGTGATAAGGATATTGGACAATATACCTGTTAGAGGTAAATAGTGAAAAAAATAAAGTATTAAAGGAAGGGTACCGAGTGTTGCAGAAAGAGAAATAAAAAAGGTATTTATAAAAGGAACAATCAATCTTTTCTTTAATATCCCTTCTGTAGAGTCATGTTCTTTTTTAAATTGCCTAAACCAGAGTCCTATAAAGAATACTGCAGAGAAAGAAAGCAGAAAAGAAAGGTCAGAAAAAGAGTATGGTTCAATAATAAGGATAATTGTTGCAGCTATCAAGAGTCCCGCGAGCCAGTAATATCTTCTTTCAATCATAAGTCCTGATACAAAAAGTATGGCCATTATAAAAGCCCTGAAGGCTGGTATATCCATACCAGAGATAACAAAATACCATGTCAGAAAGGGTACAACAATAATAACGGATATAAAATTTATTGATACCTCTGTGGTCAATCTGTGAAATACTCTGTACGGAAGAAAAGAAATAATCCTCTTCGTAATTCTGAAAAATAAAAAAAATAAAAGTCCAAAATGGGTTCCTGAGATTGTAAGGAGATGGGATAGACCTGTCTTTCTAAATGATTCCCTCAAATCAGGATCCACATCCTTTGCACCCGTAATAAGTGCCTTTGATAAACCAGCAGCCTTTTCGTTAAATATCCTTTCAAAAAGGTCGTTAAGTTTTTCCCTCTGTTTCTCAACAGTCCACCTTATATCTTTAGAAACCTTTTTAATCTTTATCTCAATTGGTATCGCTTTACAATAAGGTCTTGCATAAATACCCGGAACCAGACCATAGTTTTTAAGTTTTAATTTCATAAAAACCTCAGCCTCTGTTCCAGGCTCTATATATTTATCAAAATAAAGCCTGACTTCTGATGGGCACGGCTCAGGAGAACATTTTCTGATCTTAACCCTGTATTTAAAATCACTGCTTAATGAGGGCTCAGATGACAAAAAAATTACATCTGCCCTAATAGTATCATGAATATCTTCAGGCTGTGAATCAGCCCTTAAAAAGGGATAAATAAAACCGAAAATTAAAAATGAAATTGCTAAAAAATTTTTATTCTTTAAAAGAAAAAGTAAAAATACACCGATTAAAAGAAAGCTTAAAAAGGGAAAATAAGAAGAAACATAGGAAAGAAAAACCCCTCCAATAAAGAAAAACAATAACATCTCTTAGGGAGGCCTCTCTCCTGTGCTCCGAGTTATTCTATCTGCCAGATGGGAAGCAATCTCCTTTATTAAAAGCTCATCCTCTCCTTCAACCATTATCCTTATTTTTGACTCTGTTCCTGATCTCCTCACAAGTATCCTGCCTTTATTTCCAAGTTTCTCTTCTGCAAGACTTATATCTTTTTTTAGTTCAGGTATGTCCTCAAGTCTGAGCTCATTCCTTACTGGTACATTTATTAATATCTGGGGATAAAAGATTATATCTTTTGTAAGCTCAGAGAGGGTTCTTCCTGTTTTCTTTATTAAATAAAGGACCTGAAGCGCTGTTATGGGACCGTCACCTGTAGTATTATGGTCAAGAAAGACTATGTGTCCTGATTGTTCTCCGCCAAGGTTGCAGTCCTCATCAAGCATTCTCTCAACGACATATCTATCGCCGACCTTTGTCCTGACCATCTCTATACCATTTTTATTGAGATAATTTTCAACTCCTAAGTTACTCATAACAGTTGCTACAACCTTATTCTTTTTTAATCTTCCGTCTCTTTTCATATCTAAGGCACATATAGCAAGTATGTGATCTCCATTTATAATATTGCCCTTTTCATCTATAAATATAGTCCTGTCTGCATCTCCATCATGGGCAATTCCGAGATGGGCTGAGTTTTCAATGACAGCCCTTCTGAGACCTTCAAGATAGAGAGAACCACAGTCTTTATTTATATTCTTACCGTCAGGTTTATCATTTATTGATACTACATCTGCTCCTAGCTCTCTTAAAACCCAGGGTGTAACCTTATAGGCAGCACCATTTGCGCAATCTACTACAATTCTGAGACCTTCAATATTGAACCCCCTTGGGATTGTAGATTTAATATACTCAATATACCTTCCAGTGGCATCTTCCAGTCTGAAGGCCTTTCCTATTCCGTCTGCAGCAGGTCTTCCGTTAAAGAGCACTTGATCTTCAACTAGCTGCTCTATCCTTTCTTCAACCTTATCGGGTAATTTAAATCCATCAGAGGAAAAGCACTTTATACCATTGTCTTCAAAAGGATTATGGGAAGCAGAAATAGCAATCCCTGCATCAACCCTCAAGGCTCTGGTAAGAAATGCTATTCCCGGGGTAGGGAGGGGACCAATTAATATTACATTCATTCCCATTGAACATATTCCCGAGGTAAGAGCACTCTCTACCATATATCCTGAAAGTCTTGTATCCTTACCTATTAGAATCATGTTTCTACCTGAAGATTTTCTTAATACCTTTGCTATAGCCATGCCAATTCTTACAATCATCTCAGGGGTTAAAGGTTCTATATTTGCTTTTCCTCTTATACCATCGGTACCGAATAATCTCATGGTTTCTGCCTCCTAATAATTACCTTTACCTTTACACTTTCTGGATTTATCCTCACATAACCAGCAGGTGGTTCAAGTAATGCTGTAAAGGTTATATCTTCTTTAATGCCGTCAATTGAGAGAGGCTCGGTCTTGATATACCTCATTTTTTCAATATGCGATCTAAGACCCTCTATCTCCACAGTTTCTGGCTCTACCCTTACAGCACTTATAACATACCCCCTTTGAGGTTCACCTGTTAGCTCAGGAATTATTGAAACCCTTTTTACCCTTATCTCATCAAGTCTTATCCTAACACTTGAAGGTTCAATAGATGTTACAGTGAGGGAGGAAGGAATTGAAACATCTTTGCTGCCAAGGTAAATAACATTCATCCCTTTCTTTGCCTTTGAAAGATCTACAGATACCTTTACATCATAGGGTTTCAGATTTTTTATGATCTGTTCAAAGCCCTTAACACCGACTGTCACCTGTGATACACTTTTACTCTCTACGCCAAGCCCTCTGGGTATGTATTTTAATTCAAGGGGTACATTCATTGTAATCTCTGTCTGACCTTTGATAACAACAAAAAACCATAAAACTATAGCTATAAAAAGGGAGGTAATTTTTAAAATAAGATCTTTTCGGAAAAAATCAAAAAATTTATGAAATTTGCTCATCCCTTACAATTCCTCCTTTTCGGAGAAAAGGTTTGTAAGGATATCCCTTAATGTGCTGAGATCAAGGTTGGTCTTTAACTCACCTCTGATTGCTACAGATATGTGACCTGTTTCCTCTGAAATTATTATCACTACCGCATCCGTTTCCTCACTCAATCCTATTCCAGCACGGTGTCTTGTACCGTACGCCTTACTTATCTCAGTACCAAGAGCAAGGGGTAGAAAACAGCCAGCAGCCACAACCCTGTTACCCCTTATAATTACAGCGCCATCATGTATGGGTGACGTGGGATGGAATATGCTTAAAAGTAGCTCTTTTGAGACCTTTGCATCGAGGGGTACGCCTATTTCTACATAATCCCTCAGTGATACCTCCCTTTCGATAACAATAAGGGCACCTATTTTTCTTGAGGCAAGGCTGATAGCCGCTTTGACAATTTCATCAATGGATTTTATCTCCTCAGCTGATGTTAACCCAAATATTGGTGATCTACCCATTTGAGCAAGAGCCCTTCTTATCTCTGGCTGAAATATTATTATCAGGGCTATGACTATCTGGCTCCAGAAATTATGAAAAAGCCAGTCAACAGTGTAAAAGCCAAAGGTTTTGGAAAGTAAAGAAGCTGCAAGGAGAATAACTATCCCTATAACTATCCTTCCTGCCCTGCTTCCGCGCTTAAAAAAGGCAAGAAGTCTGTAGAGAATGAAAGCGATAATAAGGATGTCAATAAAATCCTGCCACCTTATCTGGTAAAGGGAAAACATGTTTTATTATAACCCATGAAAGTCATCTCTTCAAATTTCCTTCATATTTTTAATGTATTATTAATAAAAACTAATATTAAGGAGGTAAAGATGAAGATAATAACAATCATTTTATCAATGCTTTTACTTACCGGCATTGCCTTCGGTAAGGACTATGAGGTTAAAAAGACAGTAAATGGCTATGAGGTTGTGGCAAGGATAGATAAAAACCCTCCATCAACTGGAAAGAATAATATTACAGTCACGATTAAAGAGGCTGGAAAGATTGTTACCGATGCAAAAGTAACAATCAATTACTCCATGCCAGCGATGCCCGGTATGCCACCCATGGATTATAAAACTGATGCTTCCCTGAAAGGAAATGAATACGCAGCTACAATGGATCTGAGCATGTCAGGTCCATGGAATATTGCAATAAAGATCAAGAGAGGAGATAAAACATCAACAATGAAATTCAACATTGATGTAAGATAATACTGTGAGAGGGGTCCTCATCATCCTTATTCTTTTAGGGATAACTGCTTCATCAGGGGCAGATGAGGGCCTCTACCCTGTACTTAAATTAGATAGACTCCTTGAGATTGCATCAATGGAAAATCATGAACTCCTGATGGCAAGATCAGGGGTTGAGATATCTAGGTACCGTATCCAGCAGGCAGGAGCCCTTCCTGATCCAATGATAATGATAGGCTATGAGAATGAGGGATGGTCAAGATACACATACGGCGAGATGCCAGGTGCCAGATGGATATTCTCTCTATCTCAGACATTTCCTTGGCCGGGCAAGCTTTCCCAAAAAGAACTCTCAGCAGAGAGAGAGGCAGAATCATTTAAGGCACTTTATGAAAAAATGAAGCTCAATGTGATTGAAGAGCTGAAGGTTAAATATTATGAACTCCTTCTTGTATATAAGACCATTGATTATATAGAAGAAAAGAAGGAGCTTCTCAAAAGGCTCGAAGATATAACATCCTCAAGATATTCCTCAGGCATGGCTACACTTTCTGAACTGATCATGGCACAGACAGAAAAATATATGGCTATGGAACAGGAGATAATGTACAAACAGAAAATAAAATCCCTTGAAGGGATGATAAATTCCCTGATTAATAGAGAGCCATTGAGTCCTCTTGGAAGGCCCGAAGAGAGATTAACAGAGGAGATAAAACTTGATGAAAATTATCTGATTGATAGGGCAATGGATTCACCTGAAATAAAGGAGATTAAATATCTTTTAGAATCAAGACAGTACATATACAAACAAGCAGAGCTGGAATATTATCCAGACCTTACCATCTCAGCACAGGTATCTTTAAAACCTGAACCATATGAAGATATGTGGATGCTTTCACTCTCTTTCAATCTCCCGATATTCTACAGGACAAAACAGAGAAATATGGTTTTAGAGGCAAAGGCAGAGATTGATGAAAGTTATCATAAACTTGAGGCAGCAAAACAGATGCTAAAGGCGAATATTATTGATACCCTCTCGATGCTCAGGGCATCAGAAGAGCTAATAAGTCTTTACAGGGGAGTCTTTATACCAAAGGCTGAACAGGCATTTGAGGCAGCTATCACAGCATACAGAACAGGAAAAATAGAGCTCACAGAGGTAATAAAAGCTCTAAATAACCTGATTGATTACAGACTTAATTACTGGAGACAGATTATTGAAAGGGAAAAGTTACTTTCAAGGATTGAAAGACTCTGTGGAGGAAAGATAAATGAAAAACCCCAGAGCAGTAATGAAAAGGATTAAGGTAGGGATTTTAAAATTTATATTCATCTATCTACTGATATCTCTCTATCCTCATAACCTCTCAGAAGCTCAGGAACCACTTGTGGAGGTAACCCTTGAGCAACAAAGGATAGTAGGTATCAAAACATCAAAAGTAGCCTATATTGATATGAAACGGACCATAAAAACTGCTGGAATTGTCCAGTTTGACGAATCCCTTACCTCAACCATAAATATAAAGATAGAGGGCTGGATCGAGAAACTTCATGTGAATACAACAGGAAGATATATAAATAAAGGAGAGCCACTTGCAGAGATATACAGTCCTGAACTCCTATCAGCTCAGGAAGAACTCCTCAGTGCCTTGAGGCTTTTGAAGAAGGCGCAGGAGAAAGGTTCTGAACTTCTCATAAATGATGCCAGAAAGATATATGAAGCAGCAAGACAGAGGCTTCTTTACTGGGACATCCCACAGGAAAAGATAGAAGATATAGAGAAAAATAACAGACCCTTAAGAACACTTACTATCCTAAGTCCTCAAAAGGGTTATGTAATTCAGAAATATGCTGTAGAGGGTATGAGGGTAATGCCAGGAGAAAGGCTTTTTGACATAGCAGACCTTGAACGTGTATGGATAATTGCAGATGTATATGAAGCTGATATAGCCTTATTACAATCCCTTAAGTCAGCAGAGATAAGATTAAGCCATATTCCATCAAGGGTATACAGGGCTCCTGTTGATTATATCTATCCTGTGGTTAATGAGAGTACAAGGACATTAAAGGTTAGATTTCTTCTTCCAAATCAGGGGCATCTCCTTAGACCTGGCATGTTTACAGATATTTTAATAAAAACAAACCTTGGCAGGAGGCTTGCCATTCCAGAAGATGCAGTGATCGATACTGGTTTAAGAACCATTGTATATGTTCGTAAATCTGATGAAGAATTCGAACCGAGAGAAATTCTTACAGGACTAAGTGCAGACGGAATGCGAGAGGTTATAAGGGGTCTTAAACCAGGCGAAGAGGTAGTGAGCCAGGCAACATTTCTGATTGACTCTGAGGCCAGACTTAAGGGAATAAAACCGCTTCCATTGAAATAAACTATTATGATTGCTAAACTTATAGAGTTCAGCTCCCGTAACAGATTTTTTATATTCCTGCTTACAGGAATGCTTGTTGCCTGGGGATACTGGGCATTAAAGCACACACCGCTTGATGCAATACCAGACCTGAGCGACACACAGGTAATCATCTATACTGAATGGCCTGGAAGGAGCCCTGACCTTGTAGAAAACCAGATAACCTATCCTATATCCTCCACACTTCTTGCAGCACCAGAGGTGAATGTAGTAAGAGGATTCTCTTTCCTGGGAAGTTCCTTTGTCTATGTAATATTTAAAGAAGGCACAGACATATACTGGGCCCGAAGCAGGGTTCTTGAGTATCTACAGTCTGTAAGGACAAAGCTTCCCCAGGATGTATCTCCTGTGCTTGGTCCTGATGCTACAAGTCTTGGATGGGGATTCAGCTATGCAGTTGTTGATGAAAAAGGAAAGATGAATCTTGCAGAGCTCCGCTCACTCCAGGACTGGCATATAAAACTTGCCCTTGAGAGTGTACCGGGCGTATCTCAGGTAGCAAGTGTTGGTGGATTTGTAAAGCAATATCAGGTGATAGTTGATCCTATAAGACTGAGGTCCTATGGGCTCACTCTAATGGATATCATGAATGCCATTAAGGCATCAAATATTGATGTGGAAGGAAGGGTACTTGAACTGAGTGGAGCAGAATACATGATTAGGGGCAGAGGATACATAAAGAATCTTCAGGATATAAAAAATACTGTCCTAAGGTCAGAAAAAGGAGTGCCTGTCTTGCTGAGAGATGTTGCAAGAATAGAACTGGGACCTGAGATAAGGAGGGGGATAGCAGAGCTCAATGGCCAAGGAGAGGTTGTTGGTGGCATAGTTATTGTAAGATTCGGTGAGAATGTCCTTAATGTCATTGAAAGGGTAAAGGAAAAGATAAAAACCGAGATAGAACCATCCCTGCCAGAAGGGGTAAAGATTATTGTTACCTATGACAGGTCTGATCTCATTTATAGAGCAGTTGATACACTAAGGGAAGAGATAATAAAACTCGCAGTGGCAGTAAGTGCCGTCTGCCTTGTATTTCTGCTTCATCTACCAAGCGCCTTAGTAATAATACTTACACTGCCTGTAGCAATAATAGCCTCCTTCATACTAATACATCAATTTAATGTCACCTCAAATATAATGAGCCTTAGCGGCATCGCGATAGCAATCGGCGCCATGGTTGATGCATCAATAATAATGGTAGAAAATGCCCACAAGAAGTTAGAGGAAATAAATAAAGTAGGATTCCATCATAACAATGCAACATCTTACAGGATAAATGTGATAATAGAGGCTGCGAAAGAGGTGGGACCTTCCTTATTCTTCTCGCTCCTTGTAATCACAGTTGGATTCCTCCCTGTCTTCACACTTGAAGCGCAGGCAGGAAGGCTCTTCAAACCACTTGCCTTTACAAAGACCTTTGCCATGCTCTTTGCCTCATTTCTTGCAGTCACACTCACACCAGCACTCATGACCTTATTTATCAGGGGAAAGGTTTTATCTGAAGAAAAAAACCCAGTAAGTATAATCCTTCATAAAATCTTTGAACCTCTTGTGAGACTGGCATTGAGATTTAAATACCTCGTAATAGCAGGTGCCATAATAATAATGGCTTTAACTTATATACCTATTGCAAAACTTGGAACAGAATTCATGCCACCCCTTTATGAGGGTACCCTTTTTTACATGCCTGTTACAGCACCTGGACTTTCAGCAGCAGAATCAGCAAGACTCCTCCAGATACAGGACAGGATTATAAAATCCATACCAGAGGTTGAGCTTGTTTTTGGAAAGGCTGGCAGGGCAGAAACAGCAACAGACCCTGCACCACTTGAGATGTTTGAGACAGTGATAAATCTAAAACCTGAATCGCAATGGCGTGAGGGCATGAATGTAGAAAAACTCAAGGACGAACTGAATGAAAAACTCTCCATTCCTGGTGTTGCCAATTCCTTTACAATGCCCATAAAGGCAAGGATAGATATGCTTGCAACAGGCATAAGAACACCAGCAGGTATAAAAATACTTGGACCCGACATTGAGACCATAGAAAAAATAGGCATTGAGATTGAAGATGCAATAAAAGATATTCCTGGTACAAGAAGTGTGTATGCAGAAAGGGTCAATACAGGTTACTTTATTGACATAAAACCCAGAAGAGAGGTTATCGCAAGGTATGGATTAAGTATAGAAGAGGTCAACACCTTTGTCCAGACAGCCATTGGAGGTATGAATATCACAACCACTGTTGAGGGAAGAGAGCGTTATCCTGTAAATATAAGATATCCGAGAGAGCTAAGAGATAGCATTGAGAAACTGAAATCCCTTCCTGTACCTCTTAGCCCTGCAGGGTCAGAAAAAAACACTATGGACCCTTCAACATTTCAACAAACCTTTATTACATTAGGACAGCTTGCAGATATAGAGGTAAAGCCGGGACCTACCATGATTAAATCAGAGGAGGGACTCCTTGCTGCCTATGTTTATATAGACTTTTCAAGTAAGGATATTGGAGGATATATTGAGGAGGTTAAAAAACGTATAAGAGAAAAG
Source organism: Thermodesulfovibrionales bacterium (assembly GCA_026417875.1). Classification (NCBI taxonomy): domain Bacteria; kingdom Pseudomonadati; phylum Nitrospirota; class Thermodesulfovibrionia; order Thermodesulfovibrionales; species Thermodesulfovibrionales bacterium. Next base: position 11,763 of record JAOACK010000005.1, read on the forward strand.
ATAAAGATCCCACCTGGTTACAGACTTCAGTACAGTGGAGAATATGAATACATGCTAAGGACTCATGAAAGGCTTAAGCTGGTAATTCCCCTTACTATATTCATAATCTTTGTCCTCATTTATCTAAATACTCGTTCTGTTACAAAGACATTTATTGTTCTTCTTGCTGTACCTTTCTCACTTGTTGGTTCATTCTGGTTTCTTCATCTCCTTGGATACAATCTTTCAACTGCAGTATGGGTTGGCCTCATTGCCCTTGCTGGACTTGATGCGGAAACAGGTGTTGTTATGCTTCTTTATCTGGAGCTTGCCTATCAGAAATGGGTTAAAGAAGGCAGGCTCAAGACTATAGCTGACCTAAGAGATGCAATTATGTATGGTGCTGTAAAAAGGATCAGACCGAAAATAATGACTGTCAGTGTAATACTTGCGGGTCTCATACCCATAATGTTCAGCCAGGGCACAGGCTCAGACGTAATGAAAAGGATCGCAGCACCAATGATAGGCGGGGTAATAACATCAACAATCCTGGAGCTGATAATTTACCCTGTAATTTACATGCTCATAAAAAAGAGAGCTCTGAATAATTCTACCCCTTCAGCCTCTTTGTGAGTATCTCAAGATCAAGTTCATCCTGTTTTCTCCCTGTAGCCCTTTTATTCTTTATAAGTTCATTAAGCCCTATAAAATATACCTCTGTATCTCCGTATCTACCTATAGCTCTGTTTTTTCCAGACCTCCTCAAATGTGCACCCATCAATAGATGTCACTATATCAATCCTCACAGGCTCATAACCAAGCTGAATAATTATTCCAGAGCTCATAAAATCCTTCTCGGTGAGGCCTGTGAAACCGAATTCTTTTATTGCCCTTACCAGTCTTAAAGCATTCTCTTCAGTTGGTTCTATTAATATATCCATATCCTTGGTATACCTGGCAATAGCATGATAAGCCACTGCATAAGCACCCACTATACAGTATCTGACATCATGTTTTTTTAACAATCTTAAAAACTCTTCGTAATCCTTCTCTACCCTTTCCATAACCCTTCAGCTTATAAAAGACCTCCCTGAGATACTCCATGGTCTCAAGTCTCTCCTCTGGAGTCATATTAAGATGATAATTTATGTCTGCCTCTGAAGCATCCTTAAAAGAATTGAATCTCTTTATCCAGATCTTTTCTCTCATTTCTAAAGTATATCATCAACCCAGCTCAGGGCTGCAGATACATTTGGAAAACCAATTGTACTTATTAAAAGTAGAAGCGAATGCCTTATCTCCTCAGGTTTGGCACCTGCCTCAAGGGCCCTCCTTGTATGGCTGTGAACAGCGCCCTCAGACTTTATTGCAGCTGCAGCAGCAAGCTGAATAAGATGAGCTGTTTTCTCATCAACTGGACCTGCATTCTTAATGCTCTTTGCAAGACTATCAAGACTCTCCATTACCTCAGGATATCTCTTTCTGAGTTTAAGATACTGTTTCGGGAGGGCTTTCTGCTTCTTCATATAAAACCCCCTTAATAAAGATAAGATACCAAAGGTATCATACAATTTCCTTCAGTTTTTTAAGATACTCTATATCCTCAAGGTCTTTTGGTCTCAATTCACCAAGTTGTTTTAACTTTATCAAATCATCTATAGAAGGTATCCTTACATAAAAATCAGAATCAGGATCTTTTTTGACCACTGATCTTTCATAAACTTTATCAAAATCTAAAGAGATTCCGATAGAAGGTTTATCAAAGGCCTTTACGAAGAATACATCTATTTTATTACCTTCATCGTCAGAAAAAGAATCCACAGGTCTTTTATCTTCAGAAGAATATTTACCGCTCAGGCAAAGCCTTTCCAGTAACCTGTAAACAGAGAAACGGTCTTCAGGATCAATCCAGAAATCGTAATCAAAAGAAAAAAGAGGCGCACCATACTGAACAACAGCCTGTCTTCCAATAAGAATGTATCTGATGCCCTCTCTGTTAAAGGCCTTAATAATCTCAAGGGGATCAAATTCAGGTCTTCTCATCCCTCTTTATTTCCTTAAGTTTTCTAAAATAGGATAATCTTTTTTTTGCCTTCTCCACGTATCTTATCTTCTCTGAAGGAGTAAGTTTACTGAAGACCCTTATGTTTTCGATTATCTCATCCTCTCTTTTAAGTTTTATCTCCATCAATACCTCAGGAAAGCACCTATGGACCCGTATTTTTTTAATTCCTCAGAGGGTTCTGAAAGAACCTCAACAAGACTTCCCTGTTCAATTGCCTTTTCTCCAGCAAGCCCTATGATATGCTCTATGAATTCTATCCTTCCACTGCAATAGGGACATTTCTCTATCTTCTGGGCTGTGAGATATCCACAGCCAGTACAGTGATAACCACCATTTTCAAAATCCTTAGAAATTATTAACTTCATCACCCTTTTATCCTGAATTGCCTTAAGGACATCATCAAGTCCAAGCACAGCAGGCCCACCTTTAAGGCTAACCTCTATCAGTTTTTTTACATCCTCTTCCTCCTTTTTTCTTTCAAACTCCTTTATAACAGGTTCAACTTTCCTTAATACCTCATCAGGTTTTGCAAACATTTCTATCCTGACAGTTCCTATAACCTTATTTAAAAGCTCTTTTGGAAGTCTATCTTTAATCATGGATACAGCCTCGGGAGAGCCTCCGATAATCAGTCTTCCAATATATTCTCCGTTCATGAAGGAAGCAAGTTTTTCAATTACCTCCTTAAGATGAATTCCTACATGGTAATCAATATGTCTCTCATAGTGATCCTGGGAGAGGGCAAACCAACCACCCTTTTTATGCTTACCTGGCACGCCCTCTGTGTGCACCTCTCCATACTCAACAATCTCTCCGAGATGGACAACAAATATTCTTGCTGATTCCTTATCCACAATCAAGATACAGTACCGCTGGTAATTGTCAAGAAGGTCAATAAGTGGTTTTGTATAGGGAAATCTATCTATAATAAGCTCATTCTTAACAGGTACATTTAGATGATAAACCTTCCAGAATAAATCATCCTCACCAGCAAAAACCGCTAGACCCTTTTTAAAGAGACGTTTACTTGTGAGGACATAATTCTCTATTTTTGACATTGAATCCTTAACTTTCCTGTAAATCTCCCTGTCAAGATTATCAGATGTATGTTTAATCATATTTTTAAAATGGACCATATAATCTCCGGCCTTATTGAAAAGAGGATCGACATTCAGATAAAGACTCACAAAATAACCCTTTCCATCAAGTTCTGCCATCTCTTTTAATTCTCTCCTGTCCAGCATACCCTACCTCCGTAAAAGAAAATTAGATATGGATTAACCCTTATCAGGGGATTTAGAATTTTATATCATTATAGCACAGAAAAGAAAAACTCAGAATTAAGATAACACAAAAAAAGTATATTCTTTTAAAGCAATTTCTGATTCTGAATTTTGCAATCAAATAATACAAATCGAAGATAAAAAGTCAAACTTCAAATTATTAAAAGGAAAGTAATTTTCTCTCCTAAGGACACAGTAAATAATGAGAGAATCAATATCAAGATTCATATTTTTAACGGGTAATAAGGCTTCTTGTCTGTTCGCACTCTATCCTCTGATGTCCTTTCTACCGGAACCAACATAGAACTCTCACGTATTTGAGTCTATCACTTTGACATTGCTATCTGCATCTCAGCACTCTTATGAATATCCTTCTGTATCTCCCATAAGCCCCGACATTAACAAAGATATCATAAAAGCCCACAGGAATGAAGTAAAAACCTCCTATGCCGAACAAAAGCTACACTTTTACTTTAAAGAAAAGGACTGAAAAAATCAATAACAGAGAATTAGGGATTAGAGCATTTAAGAAATCTCTTTTTATGTTGACTTACTGCGGACAAACAAAGGAAGATTAATGACGGGCTATATATTAAGTTCAAAACTCTGAATTGCCTCACCACCGTATCCATCACTAACAACTACAGTGAAACTAACTTGGCCTCTAAAACCCTCAGGAACCAACCATCTAATAATACCGTTCACATGATCGATGGTCATACCCTGAGGCGCAGATTTAAGGAAATAGGTAAGAGTATCGCCATCAATGTCCATAGCCTTTATCTGACAGGTAAAAAGATTTCCATCAAATTGATTGTCTTTATAGTCAATTATAATGGGTGGAATATTTGTTATCTCTCTTCTTAAAAGAAGAGCCTCCCCATAATCCTCCCCATCAAAAGGAGTAATTTTAACTGTGACCTTATCACCTCTTTTTACAGTTTCCTGGATCTGTCTTTCCTTTCCTGCGGGCTCACCATTTTTTGTCCATTCATAAAGAATTATGACCGGGTCTCCATCAGCGTCAGCTGCTTCCGCATCAACATAGAGTCTATCACCTGGCCTGAATATCTCTGGCATGAGCTTTACTCTCTTTAACTCCGGTAGTGCGTTTTTAACCCTTACTTCCTTTGAAAATAATAATCTTTCATCCATTAAAGCCCTCACCATTATCACATCATCCCTTTTTAATCCTTCTGTGCTTAATCTTAAATTTCCTGTTTCTGCTCTTTTTCCATTTATGTACCATTCAATCTTTACTTTGGATGGATCAATATTTTTAAAAACCAGTTCCACATAAGAATTACCTTTGGGCTCAGAGGTATTGAGATCTATAGAATAATCAGAAAATTGTATCAGAGAAGAGGGAGTTTCCTGAAAAGCTTGCTTCTCAGGTCTTTCCTTAGTACAGGATATGAATAAGAACAAAAGGAATATTAAGAAAAATATTCTCATCAGTATTCATAAAGAACAGAGAGTTTTGCCCTCTCGGATGGATTATCAATCCTCTGGCTCAATATCTCAATAGTATAAAGATAAGGTATGCTCATAACAGCAACCTCACCTGGGTTTGACTCAACCACACCACCTTTTATTAAACCTTCGTCACCGCCAGAATTTCCCTCAACTGTATCTACAATCTTTGCATAAACCCTGTAAGTGCCAATATCAAAGCGCACGTCATAAGTTAAGGGAGGATTGTTGTTTTCTGAAGGGTCAATTATAAGTGAGGTAGCACTACTTAGATTAGGACAGACGCTGCTCCAGTTGGCTGTTGCTTTGTTCATCTTTTCTATAAGACAGTTCGGTATAGATCTTTGAAAATTTAATAATCCTGTCACAGTGGAATCAAAAGGATTATTCCCCCTTGCTGCAATAACCTTCAGGCTTATATCAACTCCACCTGAGGCAGCCTCAAGGGCTGTTTTATATCTCTTCTCAATACCTGATATCTGGGTGCCGACTGTAACAAGATATATCAGTCCAGCCATTATTACAAGTGATATAGCAGATAGGACAAGCACTGTAACCAAGGCAATGCCACTTTCTGATAAAATCCTTTTAATACCTTTCATATCTCACCCCAGATTATTCGGCTTGACAACAAGCTTGTAAATCTTCCACCTGTAATATTTATATTCAGGATCACCTATCCTTGTTTTAAGATCAAAGGACTGCCCCAAACCTGTCTCTCCCACATAAACAGTAGGATTTGGATAATTATAATTAATATCCCTCTGTCCTTCATGGGCAAGGATATAGACCCTGACCTCTTTCACCTGTTTTCTGATCTGCCCGGCTGTAAGAGCACTTATATCATTTGTTAAGTTATCAGGTACGCCGTTATTATCAGTATCTATTGCAAATACTATCTGCATATCTGCCACACAGTCAATAACAGGATATTCAGTAAACTGATTTGTTCCAGAAGTGGAACCATGATTCATTGTTGCTTTATATAGAACACCCGTTCCAGAAGCACACCTTGAGGGTAAATTATTTCTATTTATAAAATAATCAGCACGGTTAAAGGGTACCTTAGGATTAGTGTTTCGAATAATTCCATAAATAACCCTCGTGGATATCGAGTCTGAAGGTTTAAAATCACCAGCATTACTGTACACTTTGTAAAAAGTAGAACCGCTGCCAACAAGTGTTCTATAATTTGATTCTGATGTCCCAGGGTCAATAACTATAACCCTATCATTTCCATCAAAGGATTCTCCAGAGATATCAGACCTGATTACACCTGTATTTTTTAATAGTGCCCACTTTCTGCTAGAATCATTTTCTGTGATAATTGCTGATTTAATAACAAGATAATCAGAACCATTAAAGCACAAATTATTTCCGCTGACTATGGCTCTGGGTGGATTCGGGGGATTGTCATTATAAGTAACAGGGTTTGCGGTCGTAGCAGGACCGCATGGTTGTGCAGTAAATGTCTCTGCTGCAGCATAGGTAATACCTGAAGATAGATTCCAGGGCAGCCCATAACCAGCACCTTCTATATCCCTTCTGAGTATCTCAAGACCCATTATACCCTCAACATTTGTCTCCATAATAGCTGATTGCTGCCTGAAGAGATTTAGCTGATTGATGAAAAGATTGCTAACAAGTGTTATGGCAATGATAAATATAGACATTGTAATAAGAAGTTCAACAATAGTAAAACCTTTATTTAACATTTTTTCCATTCTCTTACTCATGACTTCTTCCTTATTGAAGTAATGCTGTGGGAATAACATTCTCCCCTGTACTGCCACCGCACCAGTATATTAACCTCCTTTGTATCTGTACCAAGAGACCTGACTGTCCTCCTGCTTCCAAAATCGATATCATTATTTCTGATTCTTCTTGTTATCTTTACAGGATAATTATTAGGATCATTCACTGGAGGTCTCTTACACGGTGCTATTTCAAAATTTGCCCCTGGTGTGGCATCAGAAAGGAGAGCATCAAAATTCATATTTCTTGCTTCCTCCATCCTCTCAGCAGCTATCCTTACTGCTTCATCTCGCATTTCATTTTTTAAATTCGTCTCAAGGGAAATTAACGAGGTCTGCATGAGAGCAAGAGAGACAATAAGAAAGATCACAAGGGCAACCATAACCTCTATTAATGTTGCACCTTTTTTATTTTGCAATACATTGACTGCCATTCCATTCTCCCAAGTTAATCCTTGTTGTAAATACATCTATGCAATTAATATAAGCCTGTTCTTCTATCCGGACATGACCCATTCTGTTAGAAAGTCCATCTTTTTGAAAATTGAATGTATTGTTTGAAAAATTATTTCTTAAAGTGTATGGAAGGCTCCTCTGGACTATAATTCTATCACCCTGGTCATCGCAATCTCCATCTCCATCAGGTACTGGACTGTAGTCTCCTTTTATTACATAAGAATTTGTTCCCAGGGTTACGCATACCAATCTGTTTTCTGAAAGTGCTATCTGCCTGCCTCTAAGAAGATCTGCATGTATCTCCCTGATGGTCCTTTCAACATTATATCTTCTCATCCATCCCTGAAAGGAAATGGTAATAGCAAACAATATCGCAATTATTGCAACAACAATGACAACCTCTGTAATGGTAAAGCCTTTGGTATTCACCTTTCCCTCACATGAATAATTCTCTTAACCGGTGCAGGTGATGTCATGATAGAAAGACCCTGCTGAACAGGAGGCACACCTTCAAGGCTGTAGGATTTCCTTCCACCAGCAGCAGTAAAAGCCCGTGAGAGGTCAATCTGCTCAATAGCACCTGTTGAGACCTGAAGTATTCCCACACCTTTAAGAAGACCACCTGGAGCACCTCCTGTATCGTATTTAACAGCCCAGAGGAAGCTTTTACCACCAAGTGAGCATATATCGTTGTAGGGTTTATATGCTGTAAAGAACACTACACCAATTGTTCCTGTGAGGGGGTCTGTTATAACCCTTTCAGCCATATACTGTCTTGTTATCTGGAGGGCACAGGAACCATCACTATTGTATCTTTCGCAATAGGTATAATTACCCTCGCGATCAAGCCTTATATACCAGCCATCTGGATCATCGGTCCCCTCAGGTCTATCAGTTACATCTGTGAGCTGACCAAGAGTCCTTAATCTTGCTGATGAATCATTTAAGCAGCTTCCACTCCAGCCATTATTATAGCAGGGTTCTGTAAATCCCACAATATGTCTCTGACCAGTGGCATCATCTATGTCATCAGGTCTTGAATAGAAATACCTTCCTGTACCAGCATAGAGCCAGAGCTTACCTGTCTTTTTATTAAGCAGATTAGCAACTGCTGATGTTACAGGACCTATGTTATCAATCACAGTGCTAAAGGACCATCTGCTCACATCCATTGTTTCCCTCATTGCTCCCCCAATAGATTCCATAGTAATAAGCCTTAAAATACCACCTTGGGTAAAGGTATTATCAGATGCCCTTTTTACATAAGGTATATAGACTACATCATCCTGATAATCCCGGTCTGTATCCATTACACTATTAAGGAGTGAACCTGAAAAGGCATTTGTTATGTTTGTATCCAGTACCCATAGATTATTAGGTTTAGGACCATTCTTGAGGTCAAGTATGAATATCTTTAGATTCTGATCTGATCTTCCGAGAAATTGTTGATTAACGGTATCTATTGGACCTGTTGGTCCTGAGCCAAAGACTACAAACCATCTGCCATTTTTCCCTTGTTCACCTACTCTTATAATAGCAGGACCAGATGTTGTAAAGCCTAAGTCATCCCGTGCAAATTCCCAAAGAAGAACAGGATTATCAGGATCTGTCACATCAAGGGCGAAATAGGATGAATAACCGAGAGCAGTCTCGGGTGTTTTTACGCAATCAGTACAAGAAGCATTAACATTCCTGCAGGCACCACCAAACCTCATGCCTCCTATAACAATAGTCCTCCAGCTTTCAGGGGTCTTATCACAAGTCCAGTAATCACCTATACAATTAGCAGGATTATTTATACTTGCATCAAATATATATGGTGTAAGGTCAACTGAATATATATGGCAGTAACCAGGGTCTGCATAATATTTAAGATATGGAAGGACATGCTTTGGAATAAATGCCCATAGCTCCTTACCAAGTTCAGAGCCAGAAAGACAGGCTTTGTAATCAGAACTGCATGTCTCACTTGTAGGAAATTCAAGTCTTCCAAGTTTAAAGGCATGGAGCATTCCATCATTCCCACCGGCAAAGACTATACCTCTCTGCCTGTAATTGGTAGAATTAAGATATTGCTCATAGGTAGTATCACCATATTTCTGGTGATAACTATTAAGGGGTATCCAGGACATAACCTTTGGTGTAGAGTTCAAAACATCTCCAAGCTTCCAGACCTTCGGCTCCTCACCACTATCCAGAACATCACCATCTCCGTTTAGGTCAATTGCAACTGTTCTTGACCTTAAAAAACTGTACTCTCTTCCATTCATGTAATTTATTAATGTTATAGCATCATTATCGTTTATCTGCAGATCACCATTTAAATCCCCTGGTGCAAGATAAGGTCTTAATTGAGAGGCATTTCCTTCAGAAAAGGAGAGCATATTATTCTGGCATGTTCCACCAAGACAGCTTGTGAATATTCTTCTTGGCGAAGTATTAATATCCCTTTTCCACAGTTCAAGACCAGCCTCCCAGAGCACCTTTGTCCTTTCAAAGATTACAGAGGAAGAAGATGAAGGATTATAGATATTCTGTATTGAATTATAGTCATAAAGATCAGCAAAGGTTGCTTCAAGAGATGGGTCAAATCTCATGGTGATTTTTTTGTCATCTAAGAATCTGAGCTTTCTGTCCTGATTGCTATCCTCAACAATTGTACTCTGAGCAAAGAGGGGGTCAACAAAATACCAGTAATTTGAGAGCCTTCCTATCCAGGATATCTCCCTGTCAAAGATACCACCTCTCTGGATAGAGGTAGTCCTCGGATAAAATACTGCCTGTATGAGATTTGCACCCTGGCCCTCGCCAGAGGCAAGCACAGATGCAGCAGTTCCAGAAGCAGCCCTTCTTAAGATATCCTGAAGAGCCTGCCTCAATTGTTCTTCAAGATTATTTTCATCAGCAGGATAAAATTTACCTCCGCCTTTTAAAGCAGCCTCTTCAAGATAAGGCCGTGTCTGGTCATTACCAAAGGTGTGGACTACATAAAGGGATATAAATTGTTTACCATTTTTATCATTCCTCAGGTCATTAAGAAAAGCCCATTGTGCATTATTTACAAAACATGTTCCTGTTGAAGCATTACAGGTGTTAGTAGGACCAGTTAGATTTGGTAAGGTAGGGCCAGAAAGATTTGAACCACTTGTAATAAGAAGTATAAAATTTAATCTGCACGGAGTATTATCTATTGGATCTCTGTTTGTGCAACCATGATAGGCATTTGAATCATACTCAGGTCTGCCACTTGTAGTATTAATAAAATAATGTGTTATTCCGTATAAGCCCTTAGCAAGGGCAGAGGCTGGTGCAGGTGTAGCATTCTGTATTGCTGTATAAAAACTTGATGCAGGTGATGCAGGAATACAGGTCTCAACATCTATCCTAGGAGTGGTTCCAAAGAAATCTGTCAAGCCCCATCTTGCCCTTGGATTAATATCATCCCAGAATTCCTGAATAACTCCTTTTTTACCATCCCACTGACCATTACCATTTTGATCTGTAAATGATTCACCAGGATCCCATATATCATTGCCATTAGAGTCTGTCAGAGGTTCTTCGGGGAGGTCTACTTTTACATTGAATTGCTTAGAACTTACAGTAGGGCTCTTAACTTGAATAGTTACGGTCTTTGAATCAGTTTGACCCGCTGTATCTCTTACCTGAACTGTAAAAGACCAGGTACCAGTACTTGTAGGACTTCCGTAAATTATCCCTGAAGCCTGATCAAGATATAGCCCTGGTGGTAAAGACCCTGCTGTAATGTTCCATGTATACCTTGCAATACAAGAAGGCTGATTGCTACCTCCGCAGGGAGTATTTACTGGCATTCCCCATTTAGCCTCAAATGTAAACTTATAACAAATACCCACCTCAGCATCTGGAAGACTTGAAGATGAAGGGGTAATAATAGATGGAGATTTTGATGCACTTGCACTTCCTGTAGAGCATGGGAAATTGGTATCTGTAGAACAATTTCCACTAGGACTAGGACATGACCCACCTCCTCCGCTACCACCTAATATTCCACAAGTACTGCCAGATATTGTCAAATTGGCATTACTAACAGAAAATGTGCAATTATTATATGTCTTAGTCCAAGAACCACTTATGCTTGAAAGTGTATGGGCATTAGCCTGACGGGAAGCTGTTTTACCACCTAAAAGCACCTTTTGTAGAAGGTCAAACCTTGACATAGTTGCCCAGTTCATAAGGTTGCCAGGATAACAGTCAGGACCTGGAGAAGTACATCCTGTTGCCTCCTGAAATGTCTGTCCTGAATATCTGTAATATTTGTTCGACTTAAAATAGCCGATATATGTTTTATTAGGATCATAAGTACTGCCGTAGGCAGCATTGAGCATGTCTTGAGAGTTGTCCATAAGGATCATTATATTTGGAGGAACATTCTTTTTCACATAAGGCGGAACGAGGCAGTAATCCTCCATATTAGCGGCTTCTGAATTCAAGGGAAGGATAGAAAGTATTATAAAGAGAACCATTAAAAATCTTGAATTTTTATAGCTATAAGGAAAGTCACTATGCTTATTTAATAGAGTCTTCATAATGAGTACCTCCTTAGAGATTCCTTCTCTTTTTAAGCAACTGCCGTGCCAGTTGAAAAGTTTCAAAAAAATCTATAGATTTCCTATTATTTCACAGGCTTGATTGTGTAACAGATTACATAAAGTAGGCAAAAAAGTACATAATCTTGCACAACCTAAGACAACAGAAATCTATAATATGCCACCTACTATCTAAGAATGTGTAATAAAATAGGAAGGAAAATCTAAAGCAAAGTATTTTAAAAGTACTGCACAAAATAATTAGCACTTAAAGTAATACTGCCACTTAAATTAGGCTGCCCAGACCTTCCCCTCAAGCCTCTGAATCCTTATAAGTACATCATCAATAAGTTCTTTCTGAGAAAGGGCCCTGTTAAGATCACCCCTTATGTGCGATACCTCTATATATAGCTCATCTATCCTCTTGTTCATCTCATCTATCCTCTTGTTTGTATCATCTATCCTCTGAGTATTAAGCATTATCTCTGACTTAAGCTCTGCCCTTAACTCATCTATCCTCTTGTTCGTATCATCTAATGACCTCCTCAGGTCTCTTAAGTCAGACTCTATATTCGTCATCCTTGACTCTAAACCAGCCATCCTTGACTCTAAAGAGCTAATTGCAAGGGCAAATCCAGAAAGCTGCCCTGTTACTGTAGACTTAAAATCCCTGAACTCCTCCCTTAGCTCACCAAGAATTATATCCCTAACCTTCTCTGCTACCACTTCCCATTCCATAAAACCTCCTGTTTTTATGCATTAAACTCAAATTCTTGAATATCTCATCTCAAACTCAAAGCTCTTCATTGCCCTTATTTCAGGATGCTTCTCCTTTAGATATTTCTCAACCTCAGGTGAATAATAATAACCTGTTATAAAAGAATAAACAGGAGCATTAAGATATCTTTTAACTCTGCTTAAAACCTCAGAAAACCTCATAATGTCCTTCTTGCTCGGTCTTGACTTACATTCTCCTATCATATAGACCTTTTCTCCATTCTTTCTTCCCTCTACGTATATATTTAGCTCATCATACCTGCCATCAGGATAAACCAGATTCCTTCTATCTACAAGTGTAACCTCTATGCCATACTCCTTTTTTGCAAAATCAGGTATGTAAGGCATTATCTTATCCTCTAAACCATAACCTACTGTATCAGAAAGGCCAGCAACTATCTCCCTTGTTCTCTCATGCTCCTTGATAAGTTTTCTTAATTCTTCCTCCGTCCTCTTCTGGGCTTCTGCTAGCTCAGCAACTACCTGCTCAAGCCTGGTAAGCCTCTTCTCGCTCTCCTTCTGCGCCTCTGCTAGCTCCTCTACCCTCTGCTCTGTCCTCTTCTGGGCTTCTGCTAACTCAGCAACTACCTGCTCAAGCCTGGTAAGTCTCTTCTCGCTCTCCTTATGTGCTTCTGCAAGCTCAGCAACTACCTGCTCAAGCCTGGTAAGCCTCTTCTCGCTCTCCTTCTGCGCCTCTGCTAGCTCCTCTACCCTCTGCTCTGTCCTCTTCTGGGCTTCTGCTAGCTCTTTTACTATTGACTTAAGTTCTTCAAAATCAGACCTTTTTACAGTCTCTGCTATCTCCTCCTTAAAAAACTCAAAGGCCTTAAGAAGTGGAAGCTTTATTTCCACAGGAAGCTGCTCTATTGCTTCAAGATACTTTAACATAAAAAATTATAACATATGTTAAAGTAAAAACATTTAAAATCATTTAACACAAATTAAACTTATAGGATATTGAGTCTGTTTACATTTTTTCACTGTAGCATCTGTTGACAGCTAAGCTATTCACGGGCTAAAATCCAAATCTAATGAACTTCGGGAGGTCAGGATGAAAAAACTTGCTGAAAAGGCAGCTGTTCTAATAGAGGCATTGCCTTATATAAGAAATTTCTATGGAAAGACCTTTGTAATAAAATATGGTGGTGCTGCCCAGACTGAAGAAGCGCTCAAGGAAAGCTTTGCTCAGGATATTGTGCTTTTGAATTTTATAGGGATTCATACTGTTGTTGTCCATGGAGGAGGTCCGAAGATATCAAAGACCATGGAGCAGATGGGGAAAAAGCCCCTCTTCATACAGGGTCAGAGGATAACAGACAGGGAGACAATGGATATTGTGGAGATGGTGCTTGCAGGAATAATAAATAAAGAGATCGTAAATCTCATAAACAGTCACGGTGGTAAGGCTGTTGGTTTAAGTGGAAAGGATGGTGGCCTTATTAAGGCAAGAAAGAAATTGATTAAAAAGATATCTCCTGAGACACAGACAGAGGAGATCATAGATCCAGGACTTGTTGGAGATGTGGAGGAGGTTGATCCATCCATACTCCACACACTTAAGGAAAAAAACTTTATACCTGTCATAGCACCTGTAGGATATGACAGTAAGGGAAACACACTAAATATTAATGCTGATTATGTGGCTGCTGCTATTGCAGGAGCACTGAGGGCTGAAAAACTAATACTCATGACCGATGTTGAGGGAATTCTGGATGAAGATGGTCATCTCATTTCATCCATAAAGGCGTCGAAGGCTGAAAAACTTATTGACAAAGTAATAAAGGGCGGTATGATACCAAAGGTCCAGGCCTGTATCAGTGCCCTCAGGCAGGGATGTTCAAAGACCTATATTGTTGATGGAAGGATTGAGCATGCCCTGCTTCTTGAGATTTTCACCAGGGAAGGTCTCGGTACAGAGATAGTTCTTTGAGATGTCCTTAGGAAAAAGGTTTTTTAAATATCTTCTGATCTTCTTTTTCTCAGGGCTTATCTTTTTATTTATTGCCTATCTCTTTACAATACCCTCCACTGCATGGCTAAAACATAAAAATCCTGAACTTACCTCACTTATGAATTACAGGCTGAAAAAAGCCTCTCCAGGATACCATATCAGAAAAAAATGGGTTCCTCTCTCTGAGATTTCACCCTATCTTATAAAGGCAGTCCTGATTGCTGAGGATGACAGATTTTATATGCATGAGGGATTTGATATTGAAGGTATAAAAGAAGCAATAAGAAAGGACATAAAAAAAGGAAAGTTTGTTGCAGGTGGAAGCACCATAACACAGCAGCTTGCAAAAAATCTCTTCCTCACACCGGAAAGGACCATCACAAGAAAGATGAAAGAAGCAATAATTGCATGGAAACTTGAAAGAACCCTTTCCAAGAAAAGGATCTTAGAACTTTACCTTAATGTGGTTGAATGGGGTCCTGGTGTTTTTGGAGCTGAAGCAGCTGCCAATTATTATTTTGGAAAGAGTTCAAGAGAGCTCACACCAGAGGAGGCGGCAAGGCTTGCTGTAGTTCTTCCCAATCCTATTAGATACAATCCCCTGAGTGGCTCAAGGTATGTAGAAAACAGGGCAGCCTTTGTACTTGAGATCATGAGAAAGAGGGGCATTATCCCTCCTGAGTACGGGCTTGAAAAGGGCTCCTCTGATACCGAGGAACAGAATCTAATGGATCATCCTCAAGAAGAGAAGATTCAAGAAATAAGGGAATAATTTATTTTACGAAGGTCAGCCAGTCTCTATATTTTCTGTTCTTACCCTTTACTGTATCAAAAAAGATAGTCTGCAATTTTTTTGTTATTTCACCTGGTCTGCCTGTTCCGATTATCCGTCCATCCACCTCTATTATTGGTGTAACCTCAGCTGCTGTTCCTGTAAAAAAAGCCTCATCAGCTGTATAAACCTCATCCCTTGTAAATCTCTGTTCGCTGAAAGAGATGCCTTCATCCTTTGCAATTGTTATAATACTATCTCTTGTAATGCCCTCAAGAATTGAGGTCAGGGGAGTTGTCTTCAATATCCCCTTTCTCACTATGAATATATTCTCTCCGCTTCCCTCGGAGACATAACCATCGGCATCAAGCAGAAGGGCCTCATCATAGCCATGAGAGATTGCCTCACGCTTTGCAAGCTGGGAGTTCACATAGTATCCACTAACCTTTGCCCTTGCCATAAAGGAATTTACATGTCCGCGGATAAAAGAGGATATCTTTACCCTTATACCCCTGTTCAATCCCTCTTCTCCAAGATAGGAACCCCAGGGCCATACTGCAATTGCAAGATTCACAGGATTACCCTTTGGAAAAAGGCCCATGGCACCGTATCCCAGATAGACAATTGGTCTTATATAACATTCTGTCATTCTGTTTTCTCTAACAGTCTCTATTACTGCTTTTTTGATATCTTCCTTGGAATAAGGTATCTGGAGCATGAATATAGAGGCTGATTTGACCAGTCGATCTATATGCTCATCAAGCCTGAATATGGCAGGACCTTCTACTGTCTCATAGCACCTTATACCCTCAAATATTGCAAGACCATAATGAAGGCTGTGGGTAAGTACATGAACCTTTGCCTCATCCCATGGAACGAGCCTTCCATCCATCCATATCTTTTCAGTCTTGTTTATCATACCTGGCTCCTAAGATTTTTTCTTTAATGACTCTTTTATGAGCTCCTGACCTATTACATTTCTCTGGATCTGGTTTGTTCCCTCGTAGATCTGGAGTATCTTTGCATCACGCATCATCTTTTCTACAGGATATTCCCTCATATATCCGTAACCACCCAGTATCTGTACAGCATTTGTCGTGACCCTCATTGCCATGTCTGTTGCAAATAATTTTGCCATTGCCGATTCCTTTGAAAAATCCTTTGCTCCACTATCCATATATCTTGCAACAGAATAGACCAGTGCCCTTGCTGCCTCTATCTCTGTAGCCATATCAGCAAGCATATGCTGTATAGCCTGAAAACTTATTATTGGATGACCAAACTGATGCCTCTTTCTCGCATAATCAAGGGCAACCTCAAAAGCTCCCTGAGCTACACCAACTCCCTGAGCTCCCACTCCAACCCTTGAATGGTCAAGGGTCTTCATGGCTACAATAAATCCCATTCCTTCCCTGCCAAGGAGATTCTCCTTTGGAACTTTACAGTTTTCAAATATGAGCTCCCTTGTGGCAGATGCCCTTATGCCCATCTTTTTTTCTTTTTTTCCGAAGGAAAATCCCGGTGTACCCTTCTCCACTATAAAGGCTGATGCTCCTCTTGCACCCTTTTTTTTGTCAGTGATTGCTATGACCGTGTATATCTCTGCCTCACCACCATTTGTTATCCATTGTTTTGTGCCATTAAGGATGTAATAGTCACCTTCTTTCTTTGCTGTAGTCTCAATACCTCCTGCATCACTTCCGGCATTTGCCTCTGTAAGGGCAAAGGCAACAAGCCTTTTACCACTTGCAATATCAGGAAGGTATTTTCTTTTTTGCTCTTCATTACCGAATAATATTATGGGATATGTTCCCAGTGCATTGGCAGCATATGTGGTCGATACACCAAGGCACGCCCTCGAAAGCTCCTCAACTGCTATACAGAGCTCAAGGGCACCTTTACCTAAACCTTCATACTCTTCAGGTATAAATATCCTTAAAAGGTCAGCCTGGGCTATGGCCTTCATTATATCCCAGGGAAACTCTTCTTTCTCATCAAGTTCCTCTCTAACAGGAACAACCTTTTCCTCTGCTATCTTTCTTGCAATCTCCTTTATCATTAGCTGTTCTTCTGTAAGAAAATAATCCATCTCTTCCTCCCTTTCTAAAACAGGTAAATAAGGATAAATTATAGGTCTCTATTTTCTCAAAGTATACAAGCCTTTGTCAAGGAAAGTGGTTATCCCCTGATCCGCCGAAAGAAATCTATGATAATCTTATTAAAAGGACAGGTGTGCCGAAAAGCGAAACCTTATACTGAACGCAGAAAAAATATGGCCCTTTATTAACCACATCACAAAACTCATCTTAATGGTGAATCTATTATCAAGTTAATAATAAATTCTTTCGCTATGTAAAGACCTTGAGTCATGCCTGCCCCTTTTCTATAGGCAATTAGGGGTTATCAGCTCAATAAAAATGAATTTTTTTCCTGATTTGGTGTAAAATGTCTTAAAAATATTTTTACAGGAGGAGTCAAATGGAAAAGTATCTTTTTATGAAAACTCTTGCTGATATGCTCGAAAGAGAGGATTTTCTTAAAAAGGTCTTCAGTATCTATCTGAAGGCTGTAGCTGTATTTGCTTTGCTTGCAGGTCTTGTAGGATTTGTTATTGGATGGAGAGAGGTCTTCAAGATGCAGACGTCCGGAATAATAGGAGGCACGATATTTCAGTTACTCTTTGCAGTGGCCGTTTATGCAGGAGTCCATGCCCTCTTAATCGGTTCACAGAAGATAAGAGACTTAAAAGCTTATGATTCACTCTATACGAATATAGGCCATGAAATAATAAAGACTTTTGCAAACGCCTATTCCGCCTTTGCCATTATTATGGCTATCGCTGGAGGCATATTCATATGGTTTGCAGGTCCAGGAGTAATAAATGCAAATCCACTTTTCAAGACCGTAACTTACTATTATCCTTTTTCCGGTCTTAAGGGAGAGACCTTCATCCAGGGTCTTACTTTCATGGTGAGGGGCATAGCCTATACATTTTTAATATTTCTTGGACTTCAAATAATCGCAGAACTTCTTAAAGCATTCACAGGATCTTCAAAGGGAAGATAGAGTGCTTTTAAGTTTAAGCATCCGTTCTCTTAATTTATCCCGGAGGAATTCTGCATCAGAAGCTCCTCCGGGAGGCATTAGTGGTCTGTCTATAATTATATCTATTCTGCTTAATCTGGGTATCTTCCTTCCTCTTGGGAGACTTTTGAATGTCCCTTCAATAATTACAGGAACAACAGGTACCTGCTCCTCGATGCTCAAGATTGCAAATCCGGTCTTAAATTCCCTTAGTTCTCCGTCAAAGGACCTTCCTCCTTCAGGAAATATGCACAGGCATTTGCCTCTTTTAAGTATCTCTTTTGAATAGGCCATTGCACTTAGGATATCACTGTCTGAGCTAATGGATATAACATTTATGAGCTCGGCAAGGAACTTAGAAGGAAAATATTTCTTGAGTCCCTGAAAATATAAATCTTTTGAGACCCTGTATGGAAGTGAAGCGAAAAGCACAAAACCATCAAGATAACTTGTGTGATTGGGTGTAATAATAAAAGGTGGAGCTGGAAGATTATCTATTCCCTGAACCCTGAGTCTGAATAATAGCCTGAACACAATCCTTAATAAAATATGGGCTATTCTTAATATGACCCGATTGATTAATCTAAAGATTGCTCCTCTCCGTTTTCCGGGGATGAATCTTGCAGGGGGAAGTGTCTGTAATCTCTCAATGTCCCTTATAACATCATCAAGGATATGCCATCTCGCTACAATATCATCTGTAAGGTTTATGGAAAACTTTTTTTCAATAGCTGCTGCAAGCTCAAGTCTCTTTAGGGAATCCAGCCCCAGGTCAAGCTCAAGATGGTCTGTAAGATAGACATTATCAATTGATGGCACAAGGGTTTTAAGGACCTTAAGAACAGCTTTACCTGTAGCTGTCTCAAGACCGGGATCAGGTTTTCTCTCCAGTATAGATTTCTTCTCTATTGTCTCCCTTATAAGAAACCTTTTGAATTTACCGAGTCTTGTCTTTGGAAGGGCTTCATTATGAAGCCTGAATCCTTTAAGCCTCATATAAGAAGGTAATTTCCCTGAAAGAGAATCAATCTCCCATTTTAGACTGGAATTTATATTCACTATACCTTTATTTCTTGCATAATCAAGATCAGGAACAATCACTGCTTCCATTGTATCCAGAATACATATCTCTTTTATAAGGGGGATTGCCTTTCTGTATCTTTCCTCTATATCTTCAGGATAAATGGTCTTTCCCGAAGGAAGAATTATCACATCCTTTTTTCTTCCTGTAATGTAAAGATAACCATCTTTATCAATATATCCGAGGTCTCCTGTGAGAAACCATCCCTCCTGAATGGACTGACTGGTAAGCTCCTCATTTTTATAATAACCCTTCATAACCAATGGACCTTTTATAGCTATCTCTCCTGTGCCTGTTTCATCAGGATTAATAATTTTAAGTTCTACTCCGTCAAGTGGTTTTCCTGCAGAACCCGGTTTTCTTCTTTTAACAGGATTAAATGTAGCAACAGGTGAAGTCTCTGTAAGACCGTAACCTTCAATAACTGTAAAACCAAAAGCCTCAAGGTCCATCATCACATCTGGGTCAAGCCTTGCACCTCCGGAGGCAAAAAATCTTAACTGAAAACCAGTTTTTATATGAAGAAAGAAGAACAGCAACCTGCCGATATTTAGATCATATTTTCTTCTTAAAAAAGAACTCAGTCTTTTTACCACAAACAGTGGTATCCTTAAAAAGATTGGAAGTCTCTTTAAACGCTCAAGTATCCTTATTCTCATTAGTTCAAGGACCTGCGGTACAGCAATAACAGAAGTTATTTTCCTTTCTTTTATTGTTTTTAAAACCTCAGGACCTCTCAGATAGGGTGAAAAGCTAATAGTTGCACCCAGACAGAATGGAACAAGGAAATTACACACAAAAGGATAGGTGTGATGAAGTGGTAGAATACAGAGAACATTCTCATCACTACTGATAATACCTGTCTTTTTACCTGCCTCTATTTCAAAGCTGAAATTTCTGTGGGTGAGCATCACTGCCTTGGGTCTACCTGTTGTACCTGAGGTATAGATTATAGAGGCTATTGTATCCTCTGAAGGCTCATAAAATTCAATTTTATCGAATATTAGTAATTCTTCAACTTTTTCAATATTAAAACCATTGTATTCCTTCACCACTGGGGCTGTCTTTTCTGAATAAAGAACAAACTTTACTTCAGAATCCTTTATAACAAGCTCCACACCCTCCCTGTCTGACTCTACATCAAGCGGAACAGCTATGGCACCCCGCAGGATAATTGCTATGTAAGCAATGCACCAGTAAACCGAATTCTCTGCATAAAGAAGAACCCTGTCCTGATGTGATACAACTTTATTTAGATAAACAGCGAGTCTCGTGCTCAGGTCCTTTATATCTTCATAAGTAAAAGAGCGCCAGATATATCTTTCCCCAGTGGCAGGCCGCACAGGCTGAAAAAAGGCAATCCTCTTATTGAATCTCTCAAAGGAAAGAAGGAAATGATCCTTAAGGGTCATAAAAGATTATATCACATAGAGGTCAGAGTTTGAAGATAATCTTTATCCTTGCACCCCGTTCTGACTCAATCTTCATACATCCATTCAGGTCTTCTCTTACAATGTCCGAGACTATTCTCAATCCTAGATTGGCATCTCTTTCTAAATCAAAATCAGCAGGAAATCCGATTCCATTATCGGAGAACTCAAGATTTACCATACCGTCCTGCATATCTGTTATTTTTACATTGATTCTTCCAAATAGTCTTTCTCTAAAACCATGTTTTATACTGTTTGTTACAAGTTCATTAACAATTATTGCTATATTTGTTGCCTTTCTTGAATCAAGTGATACAGATGATGAGCCTGTTATTGCGAAATTAAGAAATTTATTTTCTATATTTGAAAGCTGAAGCCCTGATTCCACAATCTTCTCACAGAGTTCTGCTAGATTTACAGTTGAGCTATCCTCCTTTGAAAGAAGCTGATGAACATAGGCTATACTTCTTACCCTCATGAGATTATCAATCATAAGTTCCTTTGTTGAAGGGTCATGACACTGCTGAAGCTGAAGAAGGAAGAGCCCTGAGAGTATCTGGAGGTTATTCTTGATCCTGTGATGAGCATCCCTGCAGATATTCATAATACGTCTGTTCTTCTTTTCCATTATTGTATAAAGATGGCTGTTTTCCACTGCAACAGATATGATCCTGGCAATGTTTGTCAGAAGGGATACCTCTTCAATGGATAAATAATGTATCCTGTCAAGCATCATGCAAACAATTCCTGTAAGCTGGTTCTTGGTTAAGAGTCCGAGACCTATCTTGGTGCTCGGACCCGACACAGCAGAAAGGGTAACACAGTCCTCTGTCTCTATGAGTTCAGGTCTCTTAAGAGAACCTCTTGGTAAATAATCAATCTGTCTGTAACATTTTAATCCTGAATCACTGTAATAGGTATGATAAACAGCTATGGGAGGTTTATGTAAAAAAAGCTCCTTGCATATATGAGTGCCAACTGTTAATTCCTTTTCAACAAATTCATGTTCTTCTCCTGCAACTGCCTCAAAGCTTAGCACCGTGTCAAGCAGAACAGGACATTCAAAGCATACTGTCATCTTTTCTTCAAAATTTTTGGTAGAGCTGTTATCGGGTTTACACTGTGTACCTGGTATTGACCAGCATCTCTGATCATCGTTGCAATAGGCAGGGCAGGTAACCTTTCCGCATTCCACATATTCCCAGCATTTCTTAAGTCTCTCTGGATTCAATGACCAGAATACCACAGTCTTTGCATTGAGAATGGGTTTTATAATCTCCAGTATACTGGTGATAAGGGCTTTTGATCTTGGATAGGCTATAATAGCATCCGATATAGCAAACAGTGCCTCGAGAGCCTTTTCCTGAGATTCAACAATTGATCTTAACCTTTCTATCTCTTTCAGTTCATTCTCACCTATGGACAATTGATAATCCATACTAAATTAATTTTATCAAAATATAAAAGAAAAATAAAACATTTTTAAAAAAGGGTAATTTGCCCCTGAAGATGGGTAAAATAACCCATTTTAAAGAAATTTTTCACCTGCAAATGATGGCCTATATTTTGCTATTATAGAAAATATGAGAATAATATCACTGGTTTTATTCCTGATACACCTCTTAAGTTCAGTATCTTCTTCAGAAGATTCCTGTACAGCCAGATGCCATCAGCCCATGCTCAAGGGAAAGAATATCCATCCACCGGCTTATTCCTGTGAAAGCTGTCATTTACTCCTTGGAGACAGGCATCCGGTAAAGAATAAAAAAACCTTTAGTCTTATATCAGAGGTACCATTGCTTTGCTGGACATGCCATCAGGAACCAAAACCTTTATCTTCAACCCATCCACCCTTTAAACAGGGACTCTGTACAGGCTGTCATAATCCCCATGAATCCGAGCACAGTGGTCTCCTGAAGGAATCTCCTGAAAAGGTATGCCTGTCCTGTCATGAAGACAAACATAAAGGAAATTTTCTTCATGGACCATCTGCCGCTGGAGACTGTTTTTACTGTCATGGTGCCCATCAATCAGAAAAAAAATTTCTTTTAAAAAATAAGGAGCCAGACCTCTGTCTTGACTGCCATTATGATATCTCAATAGAACTTAAAAAACCCTCTATACATCCAGCCATTAATTCCGGTTGCTCCTCCTGCCATAATCCCCATGCCTCTAACTATAGAAAATTTCTTATCAATCAGGGCGACAGACTCTGTTTCTCCTGTCATCCATTGATTGAAGAAAAAATAAGCAGATCAAAATCAGTTCACAGACCTATTAAGACTGATAAAGCCTGTGCATCCTGCCATTTACCTCACTCAAGCTCGGGCACAAAACTCATGGAAAAGTCTGGTATGGATGCCTGCCTTGAGTGCCATAAGAAATTCATAGATATAAAAAGAGACAGGTATCTTCACGGGCCTATTAATAATGGAGATTGCTCTTCCTGTCATGACAGTCATGGAAGCCAGTATAGAAAACTTCTTGTAATGGATTTTCCAGAAGAGTTATATGTGCCTTATAACGAAAAAGCCTATGCGCTGTGCTTTTCCTGTCATAACAGAGATCTGCTCAGATACCCGGACACAAGTTTTGCCACAGGATTCAGGGATGGAAACAGGAACCTACACTATCTTCATGTCAATAAAAAGGACAAGGGCAGAAGCTGCAGGTTCTGCCATACAATCCATGGAGGTACCCTTCCAAAATTAATTGCAGAAAAAGTAAGATTCGGAAACTGGGACCTTCCAGTTGGTTTCACTAAAACCGAAACAGGTGGAACCTGCGCACCTGGCTGTCACAGAAAATATACATACGATAGAAAAACCAGAGCAAGATGAGTATTCCTGAAAGAAAATCCAGAAGGAAAAAGATTTTTCAGGAGATATCCATAAATATACCTGGGGAAGCCAGCAGTAATTTCAAAGGCGTACTATTAGATATAAGTGAAGAAGGGCTGGGGCTTTCAACAGAATATCCCCTGAAGCCAGGACAGCTAATAGAGATAATAATGCAGGAAGGTATTGTTACAGGCACTGTCATGTGGACTTTTAAAAGGAATGGTCTTTTCAGGGCAGGGATCTACAGGAATAGTATAAGAAAGAAATCTATTTGAATAACCAAATTTATTAATGTAATATATTTATGAAACATGTAAACTTTTTAAATCGGGGTCAAAACATGATGACTGCAATAAACAGTCCTGAGGCTTCAGGCTTCAGAAAGAAAGCCCTTGTTGTGGATGATGAATCCATAATAAGACTTTCACTGAAAAAATTTCTTGAGGATGAGGGATTTATCTCCCTTACTTCAAGCACAGGTATGGATGCCCTTAAAAAGATTGAAGAGGACCATCCAGATTTAGTAATCCTTGATATCCAGCTTCCTGACTCAAATGGATTAAACCTCCTTAAAACAATTAAGGAGATGAATCCATCAATAACAGTGATCATGATAACAGGGCATGCAGATGTGAAAGGTGCTGTTGAGGCAATGAAGATTGGCGCCCTTGATTATCTTGAAAAACCAATAGATTTCAAAAATCTCAAAGAAACCCTTTCAAGATTAAGGTTTGATGTTCAAGAACATGCTACCGAAGCAGAAGGTTTGATTACCTTAAATCCAAGGATGAAGGAGATTTACAGGGTAGCAGAAAGGCTCGCCACAAAGTCAGATGTAACAATACTTGTTCTCGGTGAAAGCGGAACCGGTAAAAATTTTCTTTGCAAAAAACTCCATGATATAAGTCCTAGAAGGAACATGCCTTTTGTAGAGGTAAGCTGTTCAAACATACCCGAACATCTAATAGAAAGTGAGCTTTTTGGATACGAAAAAGGTGCCTTTACTGATGCAAAGAACCTGAAAAAGGGTCTTGTTGAAATAGCCCATGGAGGAACCATATTCCTTGATGAAATAGGTGACATGCCCTATCCTATGCAGTCAAAACTTCTCACTCTTATTGAAGAAAAAAGATTCAGAAGGATCGGGGGTCTGCAGTTCCTAAGAACAGATGTAAGGATACTTGCTGCAACCAATAAAAACCTGCAGCAGCTGGTACATGAAGGAAAATTCAGGCTTGACCTTTATTACAGATTAAATGTGGCTACTGTGGAACTGCTACCTCTTAGAGAAAGAAAGGAAGATATTCCACTACTGGCAAACAATTTCTTAAAACATTACACCGAAAAATACAGTACCGGTAAGAAAACCTTCACAGAGCAAACAATTGAGGCAATGCAGAGATACAGCTGGCCAGGAAATATAAGGGAATTAAAAAATCTTGTAGAAAAGCTTGTCATACTTTCAAAATCTTATGAGATTGGAATCCATGACCTGCCAGAATATTTTTTAAAAAATGAGACAACATGTCCATCAGAGGAATTAAAAACTTTTGAAAGAAGTTTCGCTAACCTCTCGCTTAGGGACATAGAAATAGAATGTATAAGAAAAGCCCTCCAAATTGCCAGAGGAAATCAAAAAAAGGCTGCTGAACTGCTCAATATAAGCAGGGATACACTCCGCTACCGCTTAAAAAAACTAGGTATCAGGGCTTCAGAATACAAAAGGTGAATAATCATGGATATCTGGAATTTGACTCATTATGGAGCCTTCCGTGACAGTTCAGAACACAGGATCCTGAAAAGCTTCCATAGTCAATAAACTTTGGATACAGATTTCCCTCGGCAGGCTGAACAATCCTTGTATCAAAATTTATAAGATGGGTGTGGTCACCAGATTCAGGTGATAGCTCAACACCATGGGGATCATGACAGGCTGCGCATGATATAGCATTAAAAAGATGACCGCTATGACCTCCTCTTCCCGAAATATTTCTCTGAAAACTCTCATCCCTTAAAATACTATCCCTGTTATGACATCTATAGCAAAGGGCATAATTATTATAGGACTCAGGAATTCCATCATCAGTCTCGTACCTCTCAGCAAGTATGGGTCTGAACCGCGATCCATGAACACCCCTTGCACCACTTCCTCCTACATCAGGACTGTCATCAGCCTGATGGCAGTCACTGCATCTGATAATGCTTGAGTATGTGAGGTCAGGTCTAAGGCTGCTGGGGATACTGGGTACAGCAGGATTTTTACCAGCTTCAATCACGGGGTGGTAGGATGGGTTTGATGGACTGAACTCTATCCTTGTATTAACAGTATTTACTACCCTTGGCACAAAAGGAATTGAACCGCTTGAATCACCGTGACATTTAAAACATAATTCATATTCATAAGTGACCTCCCTTACAGGGCCACCATTTCTGTCAATACCTTTTACACCGAGAAGCCTTCCTCCCGCATAGGGTGGGAGAGCATTACCATCATTTACGGTATGAGGATTATGGCAATCAACACATTCCACATGTCCCCAAAGGGGAATCTCTTCTTCTGGCTTATGATAGGATGCAGTTATTCCTGTTGTTGTATCTTCAACAGGGTGTCTTGATATTCTTTGAAACTGAGAATAGACATCCTTTTGAGCTACATTTCCATTATGACATTTATAACAATTTCTTTCCTCCTCCTGATGATAAAGCAATCTCTCTCTTCCTTGTGCCCCATGAGGTGTATGACAGTTTTCACATCCATTTTCAGATACTGTAAGCCATCCAAAATCCGTTCCTCTTCCAGTAAAGGGCCAGGGATTAGGTTCAGCGCCATTCCAGACTGAAACAGAGGTCTTGTGGCTAGATGATTCCCAGCGATTTTTCATGTGGCATTTAAGGCACAACCCTGAATACCTGTTATCAACAGCAAGAAACTTTCCATATTGATTATTATGGGGATCATGACAGGTGGAACAATGTATATTATACTGGAAGCCATAAAAGGTAAGGTCCCGGGGTGGCATGGGCACTATCTCGGGATTTGAAATCGAATCAAAATAGGAAAAAGAAACAGGATGGTCATCAGAAAGGTCAGTGCCTATATAGGACCTTCTATCGAGTGTGATCCTACCAGCAACCTCTATTCCACCCATTGGTCTCAGGACCATCCCCACAGCAACTATGCCATCATGACAGCTAAGACAGAGTCTTGAAGGACCTTCAGGTTGTGCTGGAGACGCCCTGAGGGTTGAGCTCGCGTAAATATCATAATTCAGAGGTTCAAGTTCTCTGTTCCATAATGGAGTGAGGGGTTTTGCATTGTGAGGTGTATGACAGAACACACATATCCTTGTCTCTGAAAGTGCCTTTATCTCGCCAGGACCTGTAACTGATAGATTGTGTTTTGTTCCGACAATACCGGTTGAAGCCTGAAGAGAGGATACCGTAACGAATGCAATAATCAACTCGATGACTATTTTTTTCATCTCTCCCTCTTCAGTTTGAATACCTGAATCCTCTGGTTATAGGTATCACATATATAAATATTCTCTGAAGTATCAATAAATATACAGGAAGGTAGCCAGAACTCAGCCTCACCCTTTCCCCTGGCACCCAGGGTGAGGAGAAATTCCCCTTTTTCATTGAAAAGCTGAACATTATCAAAAAGGGCATCAACCACATAGATTATCCCGTCCCTGTCAGCTCCCACTCCCTTGGGCATGGCAAAGTCTCCAGAACCATTTCCATGGTGACCGAAGAGATTTATAAGTGAACCGTCCTTTCTGAAAATCTGTATTCTGAAATTCATTGCATCAGTAACATACAGTCTGTCAGAAAGAGCTATATAAGTCGGAAAATTGAATTTCCCCGGCTCCTCTCCCCTTCCACCAAAGTGAAAAAGAGGCTTACCATCATGATAAACTGCACTCACAACATTTCTTAAAGTATCAACAACATAAAGGATTCCGGTCTCTCTGTCACAAACAAGCCCTGTAGGTTTGCTGAAACCATCTATAAATCCTCCATATCTACCTTCACTATCATATATAAAAACCTTTCCACGTAGAGAATCACTTACATAAAGTCTGTTACTTTCATCAAAGGCAACACCAGCAGGTGAAAGAAGTTCACCGGAATCTATTTTGAAGAGGGTAATATATCTGCCATCCTCGGGTATAAAAAGATGAACACATCCGCAACCACCATCAGCTATAGCAATCCTTCCATCACTTCCTTTTGCAAATGCCAGGGGTTTAATAAGCCTCACTTCCGTTCTACCAGTAAAAAAAGAACGTAGGATATAA
Organism: Thermodesulfovibrionales bacterium; assembly: GCA_026417875.1. Classification (NCBI taxonomy): domain Bacteria; kingdom Pseudomonadati; phylum Nitrospirota; class Thermodesulfovibrionia; order Thermodesulfovibrionales; species Thermodesulfovibrionales bacterium. Next base: position 39,574 of record JAOACK010000005.1, read on the forward strand.
TTTTTTTCCTTAAAACCATAAATCATTCCACCATAAACAATCTTACCGGACTGGTGGTACCATGAATGAGTCTTGGAAGAATCCTCATGAAGAATGGACCATGAAGATGCACAGGCTGAAATGAAAAATATAATTAAAACAGGCAGCAGCTTCATCTCTCTAAAACCTTCAATCTTTCTTCGTATATCTTTATCTCAGCACCTTTTTTTAATTCTTCTTTCCATTCTAACTCCCTCTTTTTCAATGCATTGGGGAAAAGCCTGTTTTCAAGATACACCCTCATCTCCTCAAGAGATGGGTACCTCTCCCCAGAATAATCAACAAGTTTGATAATATGCAAACCGTCAGTGGACTTAATCAATCCCGATAATTCTCCTGGTTTTAGCTTTTTTGCCTCTTCATAAAGTTCCTTGTGTTTCTCCCTGTTGAGCCTTATCTGGTTTATTATGAATGTTCCATCCTGAACAAGCCTCCAAGGATCACCATTATATTCATTTTTTATTTTTGTAAGGAGTAATTCTGCTTTTTTTTCCATATCATCAGTATCTTTCAGAAATCTCAAATCAACAACTATAACCTTCTCTGGAAGTTTAAATTTCCCTTTCTCCTTCTCATAGTCAGCCTTTATATCATCCTCAGTAATCACGACTTTTTTTATAACCTCCTCAACATAAAGCATCTCCAGAAGAAGTTTTCTTTCAATTAATGAATAAAGTGATTCCTCTGATAAACCCTCTTTTTTAAGATAATCCGAGAATCCTCTTTCTCCAAGTCCTATTTTCAGTTCCATAATTGCATTTTTAACATTTTTTTCATCAACTGTCATGCCAAGCTTTTTTGCTCTCTGAAAGGCTAGCTCTTCTATGATAATATTCTCAAGTATTTCTCTTACAGAGTCAACTGACGATGAGCCGACCTTTTGAGACAACAAATTCAGAAAATTAGAAAGATATACGGGATTTCCGTTTATCTCAGCAACGACGGCCTCTGGAAGCCTCTCCTCTGCAGAAATAGTATGAGCTAACAGAAGAACAATTATTAAACCCATAATAAAAAATCTAATCATCCTGCCTCCTAAAAAAGTTTTCTTTTTATATTTATATAAAACAGTTCAGAAAATCTTCTTGTATCCATATTATCTGAATGGGTCCTGCTCCACTGAAGATTTAGACCACCTGTAAGCTCAAGCATGCCTGACCTGAATGAAAGAGAAGAAGAAAGTAAATAGGCATCAGCATCGGAAAGAGAGTCCCTTCTTGTATACTTTGCCCCGCCATTCAACCAGAGGTTCCTGTAAAACTTTCTTCTTATATCAATAGCTGCTCCCTTTGTTGTCTCCTTGTAATCTCTTCTGGTCATGTAACCTTTCTGATACCAGGTCTCTGAATAGAATATCTTTGATAGGATGTTAAAATTAGGATTTAGGTCTATTCCATATCTGAATTCTGCTCTGAAGGACTCTGAGGGATTTATGTTTGAATCAACATTCTGATACTGCAGAAAAATATTATAAGGCTTCCGTGAAATAATCAAGCCGACAGTATCTATCTCTGTATCAGGAAGTCTTCCCTCATAGAAACCGGACCTAAGGTATGTTTTCAGACTGTTATGGCTGTAATAGGGAGATAGAAGATTATTGAATAAATCAAGTCGCAGGTTATAACCATGGGTATCTGTTTTTAATTCAACATCCCTGGCCTCTGTTCTATAGGATACAAAGAATTGGTAGGTTGTTATTGACGGATCTGTGCTCCATGCTCCTGGAGGTAGGTCAAGGATTCTGATTCTTGTAATATCCCCTATCTCTATGACCTCGTAATGAATTACCGGCGTGAGCAGGTAAAGCATCCTGTTATCAGGATTCTCGACATAGACTTCTATAGATTGTATAAGGACATTTCTTTCATTCAGATCAAATTCATCATTACCTATGATACCCGGCTGTGCAGAATGGGGTTCTTTAATTATGCTCATTTCTCCCTTTCTATCATGAAGGGATGTTCCCAAGTTAAAACCCGCAGTAAATCTACCACCCCTTATAGACTTTGTATAATTTGTTGAAAAAAAGTGAGAGGTTGTCTTGATCTCGCTCTGAATAGTTCTTAGAAGATTATCCTCAAAAGACATTGATGACAGGTAATTGAACCGGTAAGTGGTGCTCAAACTTGCAAATAACTGATGGGAAAGGCTGAAAAGGCCACTATTTACCTCACGCTCTCTTTTAATCCTCTTATCAGCGGTACTTTCATCTTTTGTATAACTGAATGATAGACCTGATGAAAAATTAAAGGGTAACCTCAGTAACAGTCTCTCAGACCAGTTGAAAGAATCAATATCCTGTTTAAGCAGGTCTCTGTGTGTTGAATGGTCAAAGGATAAAGATGAATTAAGATTAAAGAATCCAAGATTTATACCATTACCTAACTGATAAAGTTCTCTTGAATCTGAACCAGGGGATTCACTCTTTAAAAAAGAACCTGTAAATGAAAGGCTCCTTCCACCTTTGAATTCCTTAAAGTACCTCATGCTATTACTGAATAGTCTTGTATCATATCTTATATCTTCCTGATGGGTGGAAACCTGAGAGTAGAGCATATTAAGAAAATAAGGTTTTTTTTCATATTTGAATTTCCCACCTTCAATGGTAATCACAGCAGGTGATATCCTCATGAGACCCTGCCTTGAAAGCGGTTCTTTTCTGATAAAGAAGAGCTCAAGATTATAAGGATGTTCAGGAAGAATAAAGTTCCTCCATTCGTATTCAAATGATGAAGAAGTCCACCAGGATGCCTTACGATTCTCTGTCCTGAAATCCTCATGCTTCAGACCCGCAGATGTCTTTAAATAGATCGTAATAAATCTTGGATGGTATACATAGCCTCTCAGGATAAGATTAATTTTTTCCTTGAGAAAAACATCCTGCCTCATGAAACCACTTTCATCTGTTCTATTCTCATCCCTGGTAAAGGAGAAATTTATCTCAAGCTCACCCTCTGCATCGTAAAGCCTGGGCGTAAAATCAAGGGCATGGACAGGGCCAATATCCATTAATAAAAGGAACATCATTATTAAAAATAAATTCATTTCTAAAAAATCTCGTCTCCATAAATTCTGTAAAATTAATTCTTTAAAATAAATCTATCATTCCCTGAATGGGCATCATGACAGTCAAGACATCTGAGGTCTGAATACATATGAACGTCATTCTTGAGGATATCGTTTTTATCATGGCAGTACAGACAGAATTCTCTGGGTTCTGATACAAGCATATAGGCATAGCCTGAACTATGAGGCAGATGACAGACCCTGCATCCACCTGCAGCGATTGGACCGTGAATCCATCTATTTTCAATATTCATATCATGACAGTAAAGACATAATTTTTCAGCAGGCATTATTAATTCATTCGTATCCCTTTTATGACAGCCATAACACATCTTTGCAGCATAGGGACCATGCTCTGTAGGTCTGCCCAGCAGCTTTTTTTCTGTAGAATCACCGTCCTTTTCTTTTTTTGCAGTTGGCTCAGGCTCTGTTATTTTTGGCGGGGGTACACCATCAAAGAAGAAAGAGAGTATCCTGTATCTCTTCACTGGGTCAGAGCATCCAGAGATGAACGCTACCATCAGATATATCATCATGAGTCTTTTCATGAGTTAACTGATTCAGTCCGATTTTTCACCCTCCGGTAAACTCTGTCTTTCAAAGACCTGCTGTTTCTTTCTTACCTCCTCCAGAAGTTCCTGATCTGTGCGATACCTCACACCTTTTTGTTTGCCAAAGGCATATACATTCACCATCCTGTCACCGAACTGACTTGTAACTATTATAATGTATTCAATTTCAAAATCAGGTGCAGCATACTGTCTGAAATAATCTATATGTTTATAATCAATCACTACCTCTGCAGGAAGGATGAGCCTTCCTGGTCTTGTCCCTCCACCACCAAAGAACATGAGAAGAAATCCATCCTTATTAAATATCTGGACATTAAAGAATGCAGCATCAACAACATATATCCTGCCTTCTTTATCAACAGCAACACCTCTGGGTCTTGCAAAATGTCCGAGATTAACACCGAGCCTTCCTACTGTTCCCTTAAAATGACCATCCCTGTCAAATTTTACAATCTGGAACCTTCCTGCATCGCTTACATAAAGAATACCTTCTCTGTCAAAGACAAGATTTGTTGGTCTGTCAAGCCATTCAGATATATCACCCTTTCTACCAAAGGTTCTGTTGAGTTCACCAGTGAGTTTATCAAATACCTTTATCTCACCGTTCTTTATATCAGCTACATATACTTCATCGCCAAAGGCAACGGCATCAACTGGTTTCCAGTCTCCTATAATGCCGAAGGATTTTACATAAAAATCATTTCTATCAAACACAACAACCTGTTTTCTAACGGGGTCAGATACATATTTATTCCCCTCTTCATCTATGCTTATATTAACAGGTTGCATGAGCTTTCCCTGACCTATTGCACCCTTAAGGTATTCATATCTTTTATTTCTTAAATCAAAGACAATAACACCTGCATTAGTATCACATACATAGATCTTTCCATCGTATATAGCTACTCCATAGGGTTTATCAAGCCTCCTTATATCCTCCTTTTCGCCTGTTATGAATTTTTCAAAACTGGATTTTGGAGGTTCAACATCCTTTGCACCTGTAAAGGACATGAGAAATTGAATTCTTGGAGGATCGGGCGGTTCAGGAAAAAATACAGCAGGTTCTTTTATCTCCTTTTGGGGTGCAGCGCAAGCAGATATGATAATTATTAGAAACAGGAGCCCTGATTTTAACGTTGGCATTATTAATTTAAAAATTTATTATTATATTCTAAACACTGAAATTATAGCATTTAATTAAAAAAGAAGGGAAGGGGAAACCCTTCCCTTCTAATTGAGTTTAAGGTGTCTTCTGTCCTTTTGCGTGGCAGGAAAGACAGAGATTGCTGTTAGAGTCGCTCACGTATAGCAATTTCTCACCGCTATTTCCAGTGTTATGAACTGCGTGGCAGGTTGAGCATTCCATCTTTCCATTCCAGAGATAGTTGCTAACAGGCACTGTGCCGAAGGTTGCTGTTGCAGAGTCATAGATTTCAGGATCTTCAGCAGCAACACTGTCATAGTCAAAACCGATTGGATGATGGTTGAGGAGATAGCCATCTTTACCAATTTTATACTGATCTGCAATAACGCTTCCTCCTGAACTCCTTGATCTTGAATCCTGTGGCGCATGACCATACTCATTAACTGCAACAGTTCCATCATGGCAGCTTAAGCAGAGAAGTGATACAGAGCCCACTCTGTCAAAATAATCAACGGACTGTGGAGCCTTTGATCCTGCGATGGGTTTATCAGGTCCTGGATCATAGGGTGCGAAGACCTGAGTGGTGACAGCATGGTTCCATAACGGAAGATAGGTATAGTCAGCAGGTGCCTCAGGACCTGTACCTGCTCCGGCTGCTGTGCTTAACTTATATGCATGGTGAGGTGCATGACACCAAACACAGATTCTGTTCAGATAATCAGCTGGTTGAGCAGGATAATTTCCGCCTGGCTGACCCTGCCTTAAATCATGGGGTGTGCCATTTATACCTGTACCAGGTGTATAGTTTCCAGTAAAAGCCATTGCTACAGCACATACGAGAATAACCACTAGTAGGCTGAACAAAGGTATTAAAGACCTTTTCATCTGAAAACCTCCTTACTAAACTGAACTGCTCAATGAGCAGCCGAAACCCTTTCCTGACAGGCACATATTATTTAGCAATTCATGTGCCAGACACAAAAATAATGAATTTTAAGCAAAATATCCTTTAAACCTCTCTTCACTTTCTCATCAGTGGTGAAATAACCCATATTAAATGGGTGAAATTCTAACTTAATTGAGTTTAGTCATAAATTTGATTGGGTGATAGAAATTACGCCATCTTTAGAGATAGAAACTGGATGAAAAGAATTGCCTGCGAGCCTGTAAGTCTTTTTATTAATTCTCACATTCCTGACTATAAAATTTTACAAAAATAGGGTGAAATCACCCATGCTGGTCAGATTAAGATAATTATAATATTTTAAAAAAGAATAAAAAATTAGGAAATTTATCCTGGCATGCTTATTGCTTAAACAAATGATGAGCCCTTAATCTGACAGGCTTGGAGGTGAAATTCAAATTTTAACTTAAAAATTTCCTTATTCAAGAAACCTTAAAAGGAGGAACGCATGAAGTTAGTTTGCTGGTTAATAAGCCTGATAGTTCTATCAGGGACAATATTTGGGGCATCGGAGGGAATGGCTGCCCATCCTGATGTAGCTTTAAGGGATGCAGATGGAAACCTTATTCAACCAGGTTCCAATATACCCTATTCTCCAAAGCAGACCTGTGGAACTAGCCAGTGCCATGATACCATAGCCTCAAGATACGGGCTGAATAACATCTATGAGCACGGAGTGCTTTATGCACAGAAGGATCACGGTTCAGGTTCACCATCATACACAAATCCCTACAGTGTGCTCTATCCAGAACATGGAATAACATCCGGCTTTCACTTCCAGCAGGGAAGGGATGTTCCATGGGGAGATACAGAGAACATATTACGGTGTCCCGTCATTCACTAACTCACCAGGAATGTATGGCAAGTATTGACCACCTTCAAACCGCCAGTTGGCGGACCTAACAGAAAGTACACCTGCCAGGTTTGATATGAGCAGCTTTGAGTGGGCTTACGGAAATTGCGCATGGTGCCATCCAGGTGGTGGAAACCTTGAATATGACAGGGCAGGTTACAGATATGATAACAGACCGAGTGGTCTTATACCTGGTGGAACGGCAAATCCACAGAAGGATAATCACAAAGGTGATTATTATATTTTTGTGGCTGGAACAGGTATTGTATCAAGGGTAAGTGCCTGGATTAATCAGGGTGTTGGAGAAGCAGACTGCCTTATGTGTCACCTCAATTACCAGAATGCAGGAAGATTTGCAAATCTGGAGAGAAATTATACTGTGGCTGAACCACCAGCAATAGCTGATGACCCGAAGACACTTAAAGGCCTTAAATTCTCACCAACACTCGGTCTTGCGAGGACAGGATTGCTTACTGGAATAACCACTGGTTCACCAAATATAAATCCAAGCTTGAGTGGCTGGTCATGGGCAAGCACCACTATTCCCGGGTCATGGATAACAATGACACCTCCAAAGGAAAACTGTTCCATATGTCATTTTCCTGACAGAAGCTGGTTCGGTCCTTCTGGTTCAGCAAACAGAGGTCCTGCTGACAGACCTCTTGGATTCACGAGTTTTCAGAAGAGAATTCCAGCAGGTACTGTAACAGATGATGATGAAATAGCTGGTGTTGGTGGAAAGGATGGAAAGAATGACGCAGCCTGGGACATTGTAAATGGAAGGGTTGAAGGTGGCAAGAGAGGAGAATCCATAAATGATCCCAATAATCCAGATGCCCATATGGATAGAGGATTTGTATGCGCTACCTGCCATTATACTCTCGGAGATGAAGATGGAGAACTCTACGGACCAAAAAGAGATGCTGCTGGCAACATCGTCGCTCCTCAGGTAAATATAAAGAAAATAGACCATCAGTTTGCAAAAGGTGATGCCTTCCAGGATACAAAAGGAATGGACCAGGTAGACTACACTGTTACCTGTGAAAGCTGCCACATAACAAAGACCCATCCTAATGCAGGAAATGCACCTACACCCACACATGCTGGATTCCCATCAGTACACTTTGTAAAGATACATTGCAAAACCTGTCATATTCCCGTAGTGAATGGTCCGGTAAAACAATTCTTAGCTGATTTCTCAGCAGGACCATACAGGGGATTTGCAAGGGTTCAGTCAGTTGAGATGCCTTCAACAGGAATAGGTCTTAAGCCCCTTAAGACCTGGCAGAAAAGAGAGGATGGCATAAAGCTCGTACCACACGGTACAATGGCTGCCAGTGTATGGGTAGATGGTTCTCCAGCTAAACCCACATTCCAGAGATATGCAAGGGCTGTGGCTGTAAATTACAGGGCATTTGTGGGAGATGCAAATGGAGATGGCCTTTATGACTGGCCCCTTAACAGACCGCATGATGGTGGCACAAGGGTAAGCCATATAGTTAATGATCCTCCTGAGATTGCTGGTTTTGTGGCAAGGCTTAATAACCCAACAGGTTTTGGAATCTCAGGTGTTCCATCCATATCTGATCCTGTACTCAACATATACAATATAGTATTCAGCATAAGCCACAATATCCAGCCTATCACAAGGGATGCTCAGGGAAAACCCGTACCAGGTCCTCTCAAAACTTATACATTTACTAAACCAGATGGTACAACTGGCACCTTCCAGAGAAACACCGGACCTCTTGGTATAAATGGTTGTGTAGAGTGCCATTCCAGTTCAGATCCAAACTCAAAAAATTACAGCCCTAAGTCTATTGGTTTCTTTGATATGGATTACACACTCTATCTAAACTCATCAAGACTTACCCAGACATGCACGGATAGTGCTGGAAACATTGATCCTAACTGCACAACTGGAAAAAGAAGGGTGAGATATGTGCTTAGCTATAAAAATCCAGATGGAAGCTCAAACATCATAGACCTTGGTTCAAGGGCCGCTCACGGTCAGACTGTTCCAAATACCGTTAATCAGGCTGAGGTAATGGGATACAGCTCCTATGATGTAACCATGCTCACAGATCCTGCAACTGCAGGTATACCAAAACCCAGAGCCCAATTCGCCTATTCCCTGAACGGTCTTAACATCTCTGTGAAAACCTCTACCGCTTCATGTTCAAGCACCAGCTGTTCCTATAACTGGTCATTCGGTGATGGCTCGACTGCATCAGGACTGACTGCCTCTTATACATATTCTCAGCCGGGCACCTATACAGTTAAGCTCACTGTTGTTGACAACATCAATTCCACCCAGGATGTTAGATCTATCCCGGTGTCAATTTCAACATATGCTGCAAACCGTCCACCTCAGGCAAGCTGGAATATCTCAGTGAATCAGAACTCCTGGACTGTATCTATTACTGATACCTCTACTGATCCAGATGGTAATCTTTCAAGCATTACAATTAACTGGGGAGATGGTTATGTACAGACTCTTTCACCCGGAGCTACTGTGACCCGTACCTATGCAACACAGGGCTCTTATTCCATTACACTGACTGCAAAGGACTCCACTGGCGCTAAGTCCTCTGTATCACAGATTGTCTCCTTCTCCAGATTCAAGATCACTGGATCTGTTACTAATTCAAGTGGTAACCCGGTTGGCGGCGCAACCCTTAAACTCTATAAAGGCTCAACACTTCTGAAAACCTCTTACTCAACTACAGCAGGCTCTTTCTCCTTCACTTATCTTAAACCCGGTACATACACAATTAAAACCACCAAATCTGGTTACACATTCCCTGATACAGAGGTAACTGTTGGACCTGACCAGTCTGTGACCATTCGGGCTCAGTAAAAAAATTGACCGGGCAGAAATGCCCGGCCTTACCTCCCATCCCGTTGCCCGGAGCCATTGGCTCCGGGCATTTATTTTAACTTTACTATTGATACTCCGTCTCCACCCTCTTCAGTATTTCCTGGTCTGAAATTATCAACTAGTGGATGGCCTTTAAGATAATCCCTCACTGCCCTTTTAAGTCTTCCTGTGCCAAGACCGTGAATAATCTTAACTCCACTCAATCCAGCAAGGGAGGCATGATTTAAATAGGTTTCGAGCCTTGAGAGGGCCTCCTCCACAGTCATGCCTGTTAAATTGATTGATTCAGCAACTCGCTCTTCAGGCATTCTTTCTTCATAACTTTTTAATAATATACCTCTTGGAGCCTCTATATCGCTCAGGGCTACCTCTGCCTCAAAGGCACCTGCCCTAACCCTGACCCTGTCGGATTCTACCCTCATGACTACACCGTCATAACCAAGGCTTTTGATATAAACCTTTGAGCCAGGTTCTGGAATAAAGACCTCTTCTTTCTTTTTAAATTCATTTAAAGCCTTTTCAATCTCCATCTCTTTTGCCCTGAGATTTTTAATACTCTCCTTGGGACTTCTCTTTGCTTCCATAATTAATTTATTAATAAAGACCTTTGTCTCATTCAATAGCTCCTTTGACTCCTCAAGGGCCTTTCTTATAATCTCCTTTTTTTTAATTACCAGCTCTGATTCCTTTTCTTGCAGGATCCTTTCTTTTTCAGAAATCTCTTGTTGAAGCTTCCTTAGTCTTTCTAACTCAAGCTCATAAAACTTCTGCTTTTTCCTAAGATCATCCAGTACAAGCTGAAAGTCAAGCTTGCCCTTTCCAATAAACTCCTTTGCCCTCCGAATAATATTCTCAGGAAGACCGAATCTCTCTGCTATAGAGATACCATGGGATTGTCCTGGCAGACCCATTCTCAATCTGTAGAGCGGCCTCATCAGGCTTTCGTCAAACTCCATTGAAGCATTAACCATACCTTCAGTATTTGAGACAAAGGCAGCAACCTCAAGCAGATGGGTTGTTGCTATAACTGTGCTACCCCTCATCTTTAACTCCTCAAGTATGGCACAGGAAAGGGCAGCACCTTCTGAGGGATCTGTAGCCCTGCCAATCTCATCAAGAAGCACAAGGACTTCAGGCTTTGACCTATTGATTATATCTGAAACATTCTTTATATGGCCTGAAAATGTGGAGAGATTTTCCTCTATGGACTGCTCATCACCCATATCAACAAGAACATCACTCACAAAGGGTAAGACCGAGCCAGATTGAGCCGGAACAGGTATTCCAGAGAGTGCCATGATAGTAAGAAGACCTGCTGTCTTGAGGGCAATGGTCTTTCCTCCAGCATTGGGTCCTGTAATAATCATTATCCTGTGAGAACCTCCCAGCTCGAGATCAAGGGGAACAACATCCTGAATGACTCTCTTTTCCTTTAGAAGGAGAAGCACTGGATGTCTTGCTCCAAAGAGCTGGAGTCTCTGTTCACTGTCTATCTCAGGCTCGGTCAGTCCGAGCCTTTCAGAGAATAAGGCAATGCTTCTTAATAGGTCAAAATAAATAAGGTTTCCATAAGAGGCTTCTATTTTAGAAAGATCTGCCCTCAAAAGAGAGGATATACCTCTCAATACCCTTATCTCCTCTGCCTTTTCCTCTGCAATTATATTTTCGTGCTCATTGGCAAGTTCGACAATCTCAAGGGGTTCAACATAAAGGGTCTCGCCTGTCCTTGAGATATCATGTATAACACCTGGAATCTTTCCCTTAAAATCAGCCTTCAATGGAATAACCCACCTTCCTCCTCTGATGGTAACATATTCATCCTGAATAGCAGGTGCTAATTCCCTTGCATGGATAATTTCATCTAGCCTTTTTCTGATCCCCTGCTCGAGATTCCTTTTTCTCCTTCTAATTTCCCTCAATTCATGAGATGCTGTATCGAGGATATTACCTTCATGGTCGACAGACCTGTCAATAAGATCTATAAGGTCTTTAAAATCACCCATTCCTGAAATTAGATGAGATAAATGGGGAATGTCCTTTGCTGTCCCGACGGAGTTTCTGATTCTCTCTATGTTTAAAAAGACCTTTCTTAAGGTATAAAGCTCCTCTGGCTCAATAAAAGAACCCTCTGGCCTTAACTTCTGAAGAATTCCTGAAAGATCATCAAATTCATCAAGGGCTATCTCCCTTCCCTCAGATATGACCCTTCTCAGTTCAGCCACAAGGTGAAATCTCTTTTCAATCTCATCTTTATAACCCAAAGGCCTTATTGAGAGTATGAGCCTCTTAGAGGCAGGACTCCTTGCATAAAGCGAAATCTCCTCAAGGACCTTATGAAACTCAAGAAGCCTTAAAGAATTTTCATCCATTCTTAATTTTCCATACAAAAGTTATTTCTAATCGTTTTCTTCTGTCTATTAATTATACAACCTTTAAATTAATCTTTTTAAAGATAAGGGCCTCTTAGGTAATGTCAATACTTCTGCGTAAATTCCTTTAAAGGTTTTATCCGCCAATGTTCATTTAACTGGCTAATTACTGCTGAGAATATCCTCTCTATGCTCGCTGTGTTGTTAAAGCAACTCATCTTTTTCTTGCTATATTATCTTCTGTGACAGGTATTGCCTACTGCCAGAGATTATCAAAATACTTTTCTGCCTCATCTACCCCATAATCACTTATCTCCACATTGAACTACTGCTCCCGTGTTAAGCCAGATGATGTAAGATTACTACTTCCTGTGATAAAAAGGGCCTTTCTTCCGACCTGTGTTTCTTCAAGCTTGAAGATATAAAGCTTGGCATGGTTTGGCTCATAGGTCTTTCTTATTATGAGGCGGTTGTTTTTTATAAGTTCAATAAAAAATCTTACCTGCTCGTAAAATTCCCTGTTGTCAAATTGTTCTGTGTTTATGGATTTCTTTATAGAGTCAAAAAATTTATAAAGCCTTTAGTAATCTGAAAGCCCCTTTTCATCACTTCCGTGCTCAATGAGTCCATAGATAGTTTTATCAACATTCAGCCCAACAAGGATTTTCAATGTAACATAAGGATTATTCTTCAGGCCTTCATAGAGTTCCATAAGACCTGAAAAATAAAAAAATCCAACGAGGAATTTGAGCTCTTTACTCTTTGAAAGAAGTTCAAGAAGTCTCTTTTTAAGGAGCTTTGTAGAACTATTTGTTATGAAATTGTTCATCAACTTAGCCGATGTTATATTTCATCATCCCTTTCTCTGTAAACTTCATATTTCTTCTCTGCCCTTTTCTTCCTCTTTGCCTTCTGCTTTCTGAGCCTCTCTATTTCAGCTTGTCTTGAAGACCTCAATCCATGGAGCTCCTCTATCTTCCAGATAAGTTCCCTTCTTGCAAGGAATCTGTTAATGGACTGGCTTCTGGTATCCATGCATTTAACTTCAATACCGGTAGGGACATGTTTTAGATAAACACAGGTTGCGGTCTTGTTAACCTTCTGACCACCCCTGCCCGAGGAACGAATAAATTTTTCAATAATATCCTCTTCCCTTATATTCAGGGCCTCCATTCTCTCCTGTAGCCAGCGGTTCTTTTCTTCACTGACAGCAAAATCAGGCATTTCCTCAACCTTTATTAATGTTAAGTTTAGCATAAAAGAAAGGGCGAAATTAATACCTGTAAATTAATATCTTTTAACTCTAAGATTTTAAAATCAGGTAGAAACCATTCTAAGACAGGGACTGAAGATCCTAACTATTGACTTTAAAAAGAAATCATTACATTATATAAATATGAAAAGACAAATCGCCATAACCCTTCTCTTCTTTTTATTAACAGGCTGCGCCACCATTGCTGGTGTTAAAGAGGGAGAAGAAGAATTTTTACCGCCTGTAGCAGGACCACCTTATGATAGTTATATCCAGGGTCAGCCAGCAATAGATATGAGGATAGAAGGAGGTATTTATTACTGGAAGAGTGCAAATACCTGGCATGTAAGATTTGCGAGACCCTATACGGCTCCAAGGGCCTTTCCTGAAGGTACAGTATTTTCAGGCAATATCAGGGTTGAGGACGGTATCATAATTGATGTAAGCAGATTCAATGCCTCTCCCATTGATGACATAAGAAGACTCAGAGATACCCTTTCCTTCAGATTCGAGATAAAGGATGACATCAAGGGCTTTGACTTTGTTGTCCAGCCTGTTCTTTCCCGGTACTGCGTTATATCAGACTTCAGAGTACAGGGCATTTTAAACCCGGAGCTAGTGAGGCTCGGTGCATTCATGCACAGACCTGAATCAGTACCATTTAAGATATGTGTCAGGAGCTTTGAATGAGAAAGTTTGTGATTCTTCTAATGCTGGTTTTACTTCTTATCTCTTCTGCCATTTCTCAGGAAGAGAGATATCTCAGTAATATACAACAGCTAACCTTTGAGGGAGACAATGGAGAAGCCTATTTCAGCTCTGATGGAAAAAAACTGATCTATCAATCAAACAGGGGATATAAATGTGACAAGATATGGATCATGAATATTGATGGAACAGAAAAAAGGATGGTAAGCCCCTCAAGAGGTGCCCATACCTGTGCCTTCTTCTTTCCTGACGGAAAGAGGATACTTTTTTCTTCCACAGTCCATCTTGAGGGTGATTGTCCTGAGCAGGCAGTTCCAGCTCAAAAAAGATATGTATGGCCCCTTTATCCCTATGATATCTATGTTGCAAACATTGATGGTTCAGGACTTAAGAGGCTAACAGAAAATCCTGAATATGATGCTGAGGCGATTGTATCACCCGATGGAAAGGAGATTGTCTTTACATCAAAAAGAAATGGAGATGTGGATATCTATATTATGAATGCTGATGGAACAAACATAAGAAGACTAACAGATAGATTCGGTTATGACGGAGGTGCATGGTTTTCTCCTGACGGTACTAAGATTGTATGGCGTGCCTGGTATCCTGAAACAGAGGAAGAGCTCAATCTATGGAAAGAGTGCATAAAGGGTAATTACATAGTTCCTCTGCCCCTTGACCTGTGGGTCATGAACAGGGATGGATCTGACAAGAGAAGAATACTTCATAACGGTGCAACAAACTGGGCTCCTTCCTGGCATCCTGATGGTAGAAGGATAATATTTTCAAGTAATATGGATGACTGGAGAGAGGAACTTAAACAGTACGGGCCGAACTTCGAGCTCTACATGATAAACATTGATGGCACAGGACTTAAAAGGATCACCTATAACAATGTCTTTGATAGTTTTCCAATGTTCAGTCCGGATGGGAAAAAACTTGTCTTTGCCTCAAACAGGAATCCAGAAAAGCCCAGACAGACTGATATCTTCATTGCAGACTGGATAGAATAGATGAAAATCATCTTAAGGGTTCTTTTCATCTTAATCTTCCAGATTCCCCTCTTAGGCCTTTCATCCTGCCTCAGGTCTGAGTCAACTTATGCTGACACATACTGTCATCATGAACTCCATGTAAAGATCATTCCTGAAAGGCATTATATTGTAGCAAGCGACACCATAACTTTTGAAGAACCGAGAAAAAGACTCTCCTTTTTTATCAACAAAAATCTTGATATAAAAAAAACAACACCCGAAGCATCAGTTGAGATTAAAGAGACTGCGGAAGCAAAACTGATTGAGATAATCTTTGATTCTCCACGGAGTTCAATAACCCTCACTTATGAAGGCCTAATTAATGAGCCAGTAAGAACCATAGGGGAACAGGCACGGGGTTACAGCTATACAGGAGGAATAATCTCAGAGGAAGGTATATTTCTTCACGGTGGCTCTTACTGGTATCCTGTTTCGAAAGGTCTTTTGACCTTCAGACTTGCTGTGGAGCTTCCTCAAGGATGGTATGGAATAAGCCAGGGAGAGGAAAAAAAAGGGGATACCGTTATCTGGGATTCACCAGAGCCTCAAGAGGAGATATATCTGGTTGCAAATAGATTTATAAAGTATGAAGAGGAGCTTGATGGGATAAGTGCTATGGTGCTTCTGAGAAGTCCTGATGATGAGATTGCAAAAAAATATATCAGTGCAACATTCAGGTATATAAAACTCTATGAGGAACTGATCGGACCCTATCCCTATAAAAAATTTGCCCTTGTTGAAAACTTCTTTGAATCAGGATTTGGTATGCCTTCGTTCACACTTCTTGGACCGAAGGTTCTCAGACTTCCCTTCATAATAGACACCTCCTATCCCCATGAGATTCTCCACAACTGGTGGGGTAACAGTGTATGGCCAAGACCTGGAAGAGGAAACTGGACAGAAGGGCTCACTGCCTATTTGTCAGACCATCTGATGAAAGAACTCAAAGGTGAAGACAGAGAATACAGGTTCACGACACTCCAGAAATATGCAGACTATGTTCTTGATGAAAAGGATTTTCCTATTGAAGAGTTCAGGAGCAGGCATTCAGGAGCAACAGAGGCGATAGGCTATGGAAAATCCCTCTTCTTCTTTCATATGCTCAGAAGGTCTCTTGGAGAAAAGCTCTTTAAAGAGGGCCTCAGGGATTTTTACCAGGAAAAAAAGTTCAGGTATGCAGACCTTGATGATCTGAGAAGGAGTTTTGAAAGGGTTTCGGGAAGGGATTTAAGAGATTTCTTTGATCAATGGACAAAGAGAACAGGCGCACCTGTTATTGAGATAAAGGAGGCAGTGGTAAAGGAAAGCCACCTTAGGCTCACCCTCCGACAGAGCCAGGATGGTTCTCCTTACATACTTGAGATACCTGTAAGAATTATTCTCAGAAATGGCACTATCCATGAGACCGCATTAAAAATGAGAGATAAAAACCAGTCTTTTATGGAGAGACTTCCTGAAAAGCCCTTAAGAATAGATATTGATCCTGATCTTCATGTATTCAGAAAACTTTCAAGAGATGAGATACCTCCTGCAATAACCGCTGTTTTAGGCTCAAAGGAGATAGTTATTATAAAACCCGAAGCAGGAAAGAAAGAGCTTATGGATACCTGGGATGATGTTACAAGAGTAATAGAAAATGCCGGTCCTGAAAGGATAAAGGTAGTTATTGACAGTAAAATAGATACTTTACCTGAATCCTCAATTATAATCCTTGGATGGGAGAATAAATTTTTAGATTATCTTTTCTCTGATCAAAAATATATAAAGATAGAGAACAACGGGTACAGGCTATCAGAAAGATTGCTTGACACAGAAAAAGACTCCGTAGTCATTGTCAGGAATAATCCACTAAAAAGGGATAGACCTCTCATGTTTATCGGTTCTAAAAATCCATCAACACTCAGGGCTCTATTAAGAAAGCTTCCCCACTACCATAAATACAGTTATCTTGTCTTTGAGGGAGAGGAAGCAACAAATACTATGAAAGGCAGATGGGAGATTGAGGAAACTCCGATGAATATCATTCTCGATGAGAAATCCCGATCTCTCAGTATAAAATCAAGTGATAAATTACTCATCCCTTTCTTCTCACAGGAATCAATCAACAAGACATTAGAATTTCTCACCTCTCCTCATTTAGAAGGTAGAAAGGCCGGCTCAGATGGAGCAATGAGGGCTGCTGAATTTATCAGAGAATCCTTTAGAAAGGCTGGACTACAGCCCCTAAATAGTGATTATCTTCAGAAATGGCATGATGAAAAAGGCATGACCTTTGCCAATGTTATAGGAAAAATAAAGGGAAGGTCTGAAGAATGTATAATCATAGGAGCCCATTATGACCATCTTGGGAAAGATGATAAAGGAAATATCTATCCTGGTGCTGATGACAACGCAAGCGGTGTTGCCCTTCTTCTGGAGCTGGCAAGGATAAAGGCTGAAAAAGGTGGAATCAACAGGGACTTAATATTCATTGCCTTTACCGGTGAGGAATACGGCAGAAAAGGTTCAAGACACTTTGTTGAACATGCTGACTCATACAGATGTATAGCAATGATAAATCTTGATACTGTGGGCAGACTGGAGGGAAGAAGACTCCTTGTCATCGGTGCCCATTCAGCAAAGGAATGGCCCATGCTTCTTAAGGAGGCATCCCTTATTTCAGGCATTAAGATTGATATCGCAAAGGAAGATCTTGATTCAAGTGACCAGAAAAGCTTTGAGGAGGCTGGCATTCCGGCCATACAATTATCTTCCGGACCTCATGAAGACTACCACAAAATAACCGATACCATTGACAAAGTTGATATTGATGGCATAATTAAGATAGGGACTTTTACAGAAGAGTTAATAAAGAGAGTGGACAGACTCCCGGAACTGAGCTTCACAGGCAATATAAATAAAAGAACCTCACAAGAAGAAAGTAAAAGAAGGGTAAGTATAGGCACAATACCTGATTTTACATATAAAGGCACTGGATACAGAATTAGCGGAACAACAAAGGGTTCTCCTGCCCATGAGGCTGGTCTGAGGGAAGGAGATGTGATAATAGAGGTCAGCTCAAAACCTGTAAAGGGTATCAGGGATTTTTCTGAATATCTTAAAAACCTTCAGCCGGGTGATAAAATCCTGCTAAAGATAGAAAGGGATGGAAAGACCTTAAACATTGAGGTTGAATTAAGGGAGAGGAAGTGAACTCCATCAGACTCAGATTAAAAGGTTTAATCTATCTTTACAGCTTAATTATTATCTTTTTTTCTGTTTCTGCAGATGCATCATCAGTAATCATTAAACCTGATGTACTCTATCCGGGAGATATATTTTTTATAAAATTATCTTATCCTGCTGAAAGCCTGCTCAGGGCTGAGTTTAATGGCATAGATTTATACTTTTCATCCTGCGGTGAGCGATGCAGTTACGCCATCGGAGCAATAGATATAGAAACAAAACCAGGAGTTTACAGGATTAAAATCTTTCCTAAAAAGGGGAGAGAGATCTTTTTTTCTATCAAGGTAAGAAAAAAGGAATTTCCTTTAATTCATCTTGAGCTACCAGAAGATAAGGTGACATTAAGTCCTGAAAATCTCGCAAGGGCAGAGGCAGAGGAGGAACTTCTCAGGGCTATCTGGCAACTGAGAACAGAAAGGCTCTGGAGCGGGGTATTCACTAAACCAATTGAAAGCGAAGTATCAACATCATATGGTGTAAAAAGAATGATAAATAGAAAAAAGTTGAGTATCCACAAGGGAATTGACCTGCGGGCAAAAGAAGGTGATCCTGTAAAGGCTGTTAATAATGGAAGGGTTGTTCTAACAGAGGAATTATTCTTTGGTGGAAAGACTGTTGTGATTGATCATGGTGAGGGACTCTTTTCTGTGTACATGCATCTATCTGGATATACTGTAAGAGAGGGCGACATTGTCTTAAAAGGTGACCTGATCGGCTTTGCCGGTGCAACAGGCCGAGCAAGTGGACCACACCTTCATTTCGGATTCAAGGTTAAAGATATAAGTATAAATCCTGAGTCTCTTTTTGAATTAAAGGAGCTACCTCCCCCTTATGAGTAAATTCGGGAAAAAATCTATGATTGAAGTTCTGCTATATCTATTTCCTCAGGATATCCGTATACTTTTAAGCCGCTCTCTTTTGCAAATGCAAGGGCTGAACTCTCTACCATTGGAGAGATTATAATCTTTGTGTTAACTTTTCTTCCCTACTTTTTCTCATAAACCTGAACCTTTCTGAGAAAGGTAATAACATCGCCTTTACTTATAGAAGATTTTATCTCAGCCACAGTAATAAAACCGTTCTTTATAATCAGGTCAAGTTCTACCTGATCTGGCTTTCCGAAGACGATACCCTCTTCATCTATTGTCCTGTATCTTTCAACCTTTACAGGAAAATCTTCCTCCAGGATGCCTTTTATTGCGTCCCTGAAAGAAGACTCTGCCCTTAAACCCCACCTTGAACCAAGGGCGCCTATACCTGTATCATATTTCCTGTGTAGAAACTTTATTTCTTCAAGTATGGAGTTTATTACCATCTGATTCTCCTCCCACTTCCTCTGGTTCTCCTCCCACTTCTTAGCCCATTCCCTCTCAAGACTCTCAAGATGCCTCTGATTCTCCTCCCACCTCCTCTGGTTCTCCTCCCACTTCCTCTGATTCTCCTCCCACTTCCTCTGGTTCTCCTCTCTCTCCTTCCTTAATTCTTCCAGGAGTCTGTCGAACCTGTCCTCGGTCTTCTTTTTATCAGCAAACTTTTCAGCAGAGATCTTGAGAATAAATTCTCTTATTTCAGGGTCCTTTTTAACAAAACGGGGCACTTCTCTCAGGATAATCTTTTTTATTTCTGTTTTTGTAAGAGGTTTTAGAGCTGATTTTTTCATAAATAATAATCACACAGATAAATCTAAAAAGTCAAATGATTCTTTATACCGCCCTCTCATAAATCCTGAACTTTTTATATAGCGTTGCGCCTATCATCTCAACAAGTCTCTGAACCTGAATATTGTCTTCCAGAATCCATGAAAACTCTACCTTTTTAAATCCTTTTCTTTTTACCTCTTTAAATCCTTCCCTGAATAGCAGTGCATCAACCCCCCTCTGTCTGAAACCAGGTCTTATACCAAGAAGAAGCAATCTCAATCCCTTTACCTTTCTCATGGCAAAGATTGCCTTAAGAAGTGTCAGCGGATTAAATTTCCCCTTCATTACCCTGAGCACCACATTATAATCAGGAATTAGTCCCAGAAAACCAACTGGTTCGTCTTTATAGTGAGCTATAAGCATTAGCTCAGGAACGATTATGCTCTTTAATTGATGGGCCATAAATCTTATCTCATCATCTAGGAACGGGATAAAACCCCAATTATTCCTCCATGCCTCATTGTATATGAGTTTGAACATGAGAAGGTCATCCTCAAGCCTGCTCATATCAACCTTTCTTATCCTGATCCCCCTTCTGTCGGCTATCTCAGCAATCCTGTTGACTTTCTCATCCAGTTCAGAAGGAATATCGGCTATATAGGCATAAAGATCCTTTGACTTTACAAAACCGCAGGCTTCCATTAACTCATTGTAATAAGGAGGATTATAAGGTGTAAGTAACATGGGTGGATGTTGAAAACCCTCAATGAGAAAACCACATTCTTCATTTGTCGATAGGTTCATGGGTCCTCGCATTATTTGGAGTCCTGCTTCTCTGAGATCTGAAGCAACCCTCTCAAGTAATGCTTCTGCAACAGCTCTGTCGTTTATTGATTCAAAGAGTCCAAAGAATCCTGCCCTTTCATTGTGTATGGAGATATGCCTGTGATTTATAATGGTGGCTATCCTTCCAGCCACCTTTCCATCCTTCATGGCGATATAGAGTCTTACATCTTCATGCCTGAAGAAAGGATTTGCCTCTGAAAGATAGACCTTCTGGTCTTTTATAAGAAGGGGTGAAAAAAAGGGGTCATCTTTATAATTCTCAAAAGGGAAAAGGATAAAGGCAGAGAGAAGCTCATCACCCTCAGCCCGTAAAACCTCTATCATCTTATAAGACCGAGGGTCCTTCCTACTTTCTTGAATGCTTCAAGGACAAAGTCCAGATGTTCATCTGTATGGGTTGCCATATAGGATGTCCTTATAAGTGCCTTTCCAGGAGGAACCGCTGGACTCACCGCGACATTTGCAAAGACACCCTCAGCCTCAAGCATCTTTACAAAGGTGAAGGCAGTTGCATCCTCACCCACTATTACAGGAACAATTGGTGTCTGGGTAGGCCCTATCTCAAATCCAAGATTTTTGAAACCCTCTATCATCTTTCTTGTATTCTTCCAGAGCCTTTCCCTTCTTTCGGGCTCCTTCTCTATTATGTCAATAGCTGCGCTCACTGCTGCTATTGATGCCGGTGGAGGGCTTGCACTGAATATAAGTGAACGGGCAAAATGTTTTATATAATTTATGACTTCCTTAGAACCAGCGACAAATCCACCTATTGAAGCAAGGCTCTTGCTGTATGTTCCCATTATGAGGTCAACCTCTTGCTCAAGTCCAAAATGCTCTGCAGTACCCCTGCCGGTTTTTCCAAGAACACCAATTCCATGGGCATCATCAACAAGAAGCCTTGCTCCATACTTCCTCGCAAGCCTTAAAACCTCAGGTAGGTTAATTATATCACCTTCCATGCTGAATACACCATCAACAACCACCAGACATGCCCTTCCGTTGTTTTCTGTAAGAACTCTCTCAAGATCCTGAGGATTATTATGCTTGAACTTCCTAACCTCACCAAAGGAAAGCCTGCATCCATCAATAATGCTTGCATGATCCATCTTATCTATTAAGACGAGGTCATCCTTCCCTACAAGGGCGGATATCACTCCAAGATTCACCTGAAAACCCGTGGAAAAAACAAGTGCGGCTTCTTTACGCATGAACCTGGCTAATTTTTCTTCAAGCTCAACGTGGATATCAAGAGTACCATTCAGGAATCTTGAACCAGCACATCCTGTTCCGTATTTTTTGATTGCCTCTATGGCTGCCTCTTTGACCTTTGGATGGTTTGTAAGACCGAGATAATTATTAGAGCCAATCATGATAAATTTCCTTCCATTCATTATCACAACTGGATCCTGTGCAGACTGGATGGTTCTGAAGAAAGGATATATACCCTTCTCCATGAGCTCATTGGCTGCAGTGAACTTGTAACACTTTTCAAATAGGTCTTTTTTCATTACAGCCATCTGTGAAGTCTGTACCAGTTTGCTGTCCATTTCATCCCTTCCCGAATATTTACTTTTGGATTAAAGCCCAGCTCATCTCGGGCCCTTGATATATCACATATCCAGTGAGTGTATCTCAGCTCAATTAATTTGTCGTTGTTTATTATACTATTTTTCGCGACCTTTGATGCAAGCCTTCCAATAAAGGGCATCAGATTTCGCGGAATTCTTATCCTGACCGGTTTTTTCTGCAGGCTCTCTGCGATGGCAAAGGCAATCTCATCACTTGTTATAATAGACCCATCAGCGAGAAAATAAATCTTACCCTGAGCCTCGGGTCTCAGGGCTCCGAGAATAATTCCTTTCACAAGATCTTCTACATAAATAAGGGAATAGTAGGCTTTTCCAAAATAGGGCATTATCCCGGCATTGACCATTTTAAAAAAGACAAAAAAATCTCTGTCCCTCGGCCCGTAAACAGCGGTTGGTCTCAAGATTGTAAAGGGAATACTCTCCTTGTGTTTAAGTAAAACCTCCTCGGCAAGTAATTTGCTTTTACCGTAGGCTGAAACAGGTGTGGCTGGAGAATCTTCACATTTTGGTCTTCCATTATCAGATGGTCCTGCTGCAGCAAGACTGCTTAAAAGGATAAATCTTTTAAGGCCAGGATTATTCTTTATTGCAACATCAATAATATTCTCTGTACCTTTAACATTCGCTCTGTAAAACTCATCCCAGGAAGATGCCTTTGTTAAACCTGCAAGATGGAAGATATAATCAAATTTCTTGATCTTCTCAAGTGATTCCCTTACGCAGCAATCTCCCTCAATAAAATTTACCTCAAGCCCTTCAAGCCATTTTTTATTTGAAAGATCTCTCACGAGACAGTAAACTTCAAACCCTTTTTTTATGAGAGCCTCAGCTAGATGACTTCCGATAAAACCCGTACCACCTGTAATAAGTGCCTTCATATGTTATATTCTCTTTCAATCAGCATAAAATAGTCAAGTTATTTATTGGCAAGCCTCTTTATTGTTTCTTTCAATTCTTTTAGATCAGATGACTTTACTACATAGGCCTCTGCAGCCCACACACCAAAATCATCTCTGTAGTCATAGGCTGTTGACATTATAACAGGAATATTTGGATCCTTATTTTTCATTGCCCTCAACACAGCTATACCATCCATATCAGGCATGAGGATGTCAAGGGTAACAATATCAGGTTTTTCTCGTTCAAATAGCTCTATTGCCTCTTTACCTGATGTGGCTGCAAAGACCTGATATCCTTCATCCTCGAGCTCTTCTCTGTAAAGTCTTAGGATACTTTCATCATCATCAACAATAAGTATCTTCATAAAATACCTCCTTGATTGCCACGGAATAAAGGTAAAAATATTTTAAAACTTGTACCTTTCCCTATAACTGTCTCTACTTCTATTCTTCCGCCATGTTCATCGATGATCCTCTTGGTAATAGCCAGACCGAGTCCTGTACCACCTGCTTTTGTCGTGAAAAAGGGATTAAAAATATTTGGCAGATCCTTTTCATTTATTCCAGGACCTGTATCCTTTATAATTATAACACCCTCTGAATTCTTTTTGTCAGTAATTATTGTAATAATACCATCTCTTTCAATTGCCTGAATGGCATTGGTAAAAATATTGATTACTGCTTCCTTTATTCTTCCCGCATCAACTGGAAGTCTCAAAAATGTGTTGTATTCCTTCCTGACCTGTATTTTTCTGTTATTCAATTCTTCTCTATAAAGGAGAACGATATCATCAAGAAGAGAATTTATATCGGTCTCTTCAATGGCAAGTCCCATCCCCCTGACAAAGCTCAATATGTCATGAAGGATATTTTCAAGTCTGTTCACCTCTTTTGTGATTATCGACGCATATTCTTTAAGTTTACCATCAAGTCTTGCTTCTAGCCTTCTTGCAAAACCTCCTACTGAAACAAGGGGATTTCTTATCTCATGGGCTACCTTTGCAGCCACCTCTCCAAGAGCAGCCATCTTCTCCGATGCCTGAAGCATCTCCCTGAGTCTCTTTAATTCTGTTATATCTCTTACCACATGTACAGTTCCGAGAAAACCACCTGTTGAATCAAATAATGGAGAGGTGGAAGAAAGACTGGTTATCCCTAAATAGGGATCCTCAAATTCCTCCACATAGGCTTTTTTATCTATTACTGTTTTATGATGAGGGCAATTTTCATAGGGTCTATCCATTCCATGAAAGACTTCATAACATTTTTTTCCAATAACAGCCTCCTTGGTCCATGTCCTTTCTATACCCTCTTCCATGCATCTTTTATTCAACCTTTCAAGTACAGCCCTGTTTATGTTTTTTATAGTGTAATCAGCAGTAGTGATATAGATCATATCTGATATTGATTCGAAGATATTTTCAAGCTCTGCTTCTGCAAGTCTTACCCTTTCAAAAAGTCTTGCATTCTCAATGGCTGCTGCCACCTGATTAGAAAAACCTGTAAGAAATCTTATATCATCCTCTGTAATGGGTCTTCTGTTAAAGAGATTATCAACCCAGAGAAGTCCTATTACCCTGTCCCTTGATATAAGAGGAACTACAGCATAGGCCTCTGTTCCAAGCTGCTGAACAAGAACCGGGTCAGATAAAGGCTCGGTCTTTACATCAGTTATGTTGAATATCCTTTTTTCCTTTACAGATCTGGTAAGGACCGTGTCTTCTGAAAGAGGTATTTCTATATTAAGGGAAAGTCTGTCAAGAAGAGAGTCCTTTCTCAGGGGACCTGATTCTATTTCCTTCAAGAGATCTTCAAGAGTCTTGCGCTCCATGGAAAGACTCGACCAGACCCTCCAGGCCTCTTCAGGACTTGACGGTCCAACACCCATTGCTCCCTTTAATATGCCTCTTTCTTCATCAACGAGAAAGAGAATTGCTCTGTTAAATCCAAGACCATCGCTCATGGTAACGGCTGTAAGAATCATCCTAAGAAGTCTGTCAAGCTCAAGGGTGCTTCTCATTGCAGAACTGATAAAAAAGAGCCTTGAAAGTTCCTGATTCCTCTTTGCAAGCTCCCGCTCATACCTCTTCTTTTCCGTAATATCCCTTGATATACCGCTTATTCCTATGATATTGCCGTAGGCATCCTTTATTGGAGAAAGGGTAAGACTGACCTCTATAACAGAACCATCCTTCCTCAGTCTGTATGTCTCTATATCTTTTAAAACCTCTCCTCGCCTTATCCTTTCTGTATATTCTCTTTCGATGTCATATAGTCCTTGGGGAATAAATGGCAGGTATTTACCAATGACCTCCTCTACCTTAAATCCATAAATCCTTTCAGCACCTTTATTCCAGGATGTGACAATTCCATTAAGGTCTGAGGTGACAATTGCATCAGCAGTGTTTTCAATAACACTCTCAAGATACTCCTTGGTCTGCATCACTTCTCTGTAAAGTCCCATGAGCTCTTCCTGATAAAGGACCCTCTCAGAAACATCCTGAATAAAAACTATCACCTCTTTTACTGAACCATCTCGGTCCTTTATTGGATAGGAGCTCAGCTCACTGTAGGAAAAGACATCCTTCGCCCTTACCCTCTGGGACATGAAGTTAATCTCGCCTGTTTCAAAGGTTGCAGCAGCAACACAATGAGGACAGACTGGCGCAATCTCATGAAAGACCTCCCTTGAGTCCCTGCCAACAAGTACCTCAGGATGTTCAATCCAGTGTTCCATGTATTTATTTATGGATACTATCCTGAATTCTTTATCAAGAGTTACTATACCACCCCTTACACTATCAAATAATATCTCCATCCTTCTTTTTGATTCTTCGGTTTCTCTCTCTCTATCTACAATCTGTTCGAAGGCCATTGCCTTATCAATATCTATGACCAGGAAGGGTATGATTCCATGAGCAAGCTGGATATCCCTCTCTGTGAATACCCTTGTAGGTTTGAGTAGCAACTGACCTTTATAATCCTTTGCCTGAAAGGGGAAAGAAAGATAGGGAGCCTCGGGTTCCACAAGACCCTCTTTTATTGCAGACAGCTCTTTCTGAGAGAAGAAATCCGGGGGATAGAAATAAAGCTCCTTTCCTTTTTCTATCTCAATCCAGATCAGAGAAGGGGCATTGAATACCTTCCATATTTCATAACAGGACTTATTTAGAAGCTCACTTATATTTACCTCACCGGATATTGCCTTGCCGAATTCATAGAGGCTCCTAAATCTTTCATACCCTGCCTGCAGCTCTGAATAGAGTTCTGCATTTCTTATTATTGAGCTAAGGATATGAGAAAGAACCTCTGAGCTGTATAGGTCATCCTTTATAAAGGAGTCAATATGTCTTCTCCTGAGAACAAGCAGACCTCTTAATTGGTCGTGAGAATAAAGAGGTGCTATAATGGCTGATTCATGAATACCATCATAAATAAATCTTAGTTCTTCAGATGTTCCGATCCTGTTTGACCAGATCACTCCTGAGTCTTTGATAAATTCTATATTATGATAAAGTATTTCTTTTATCCTGGATAACTCTGGATGGCTTGTGGAAAAAAGTTTAAATCTGTATTCTTCGGGCTCAAGCATGTATATCTCGGCAAGCGTATCAAATCCCTTTGATATCTTTAAGACCGTATGGTCAAGGTAATCTTTCAGATCAACACCGCTTACCGGTCGTGATACCTCAAGAAAAAGCTCTGCCGTCCTGAGTTTGAGTCTAAGTTTATCAACTATTTCATAGAACCTCTCGGCTATTATTCCGAATTCATCCCTTCCAAGCTCTACCCTGTAAGTAAGCTCACCTCCTGAAATCCGCTCTGTAGCATCAAGAAGTTTTTTGAAAGGCCTGTCAATGGATCTTCTTAACATCAGCAGTAGAAATCCTGCAGCTGCAATGCTTACTGTAAAAAGTGCGATTATATTTAAAAAGATATTCCTCTGAATATCCATACCCCTCTCTATGGCGCCATCAATAAGCCTTATAGATTCCATGTGCAATCTATCAAGATCATCCTGAACAGATCTGTAGAAATCCATTATTCTCTGATAGTTTTTCTGTAAGTTCTTATCCGTGAACTCCTTTTTAAGAAGCCGGGAGGTTTCATCCGAAATACTTATGAGATTGCTTTTAATCCTCTGCACTGTTTCGGGAGATCTGCCCGAGCCTTCTATATCTCTCAGTATCGCCTTTATATTCTCCTCTCTCTTAAGAATAACAACCTTGAGATTCTCTGATCCTGTATTTACATATCTGGAAATAGCAGAGACATATGCTGTAAAGGCATCCTTCAGTTGCTCATCCTGTTTGTGGAAGGCATTTACATCGTGAAGTATAACTATCTCCTCTTTCAGCGTTAAAGAAAGGGAAATAAAGCCTATACCTGTTATAATAGTAAGACTGAGAAAGGCAATTAGAAAGAGTATTAATCTTGTTCTTAGCTTCATGGGTCTTTCCGGATTAAGAGATCATTAAAAAGTTTAATATATTTCTGAGCAGAATGCTTCCATGAAAAATCCTTTTTCATACTATCTTTTACTAAAGCTGACCACCTTCTCTTATTCTGAAAAACACACATAGCTCTTTTTAATGACTCAAGCATTGCCGAGCCATTATATCCACTGAACAGAAAGCCGCTTCCCTTTCCTGAAAGATGATTATAATCCTCGATTGTATCCTTGAGTCCGCCCGTAGCCCTTGCGACAGGAATCGTACCGTATCGCATTGCAATCAGTTGGACAAGACCGCAGGGCTCGTATCTTGAGGGCATGAGGAATATATCAGAACCAGCATAGACCTTTCTTGCAAGTGAGTCATCATAAACCCTTTTAAAAAAGAAATTCTTTTTAAACTCTCTGTGCTTTTTGTCGAGACTTTGTTCAAAAGTCTTTTCTCCCTGACCTATCATAACAAGACCGAAACCAGCTTTTATAATCTCTGGTAAAGTACTTTCAATAAGGTCAATACCCTTCTGAGAAACAAATCTTCCCACAAAGCCTATCAAAGGTTGCGAATCCCTGATCTCGATACCCAACTCCTTTATAAGTTTTTTCCTGCAGAATAATTTTCCCTTAAGAGAACTAAGACTGTATCTGTGGGGAATAACAGGGTCAGTCTCTGGATTCCAGATGGAATAATCAATTCCATTGAGAATTCCATATAACCTTCCTGCCCGTTTCCTTAGCACACCATCAAGCCCGTAACCATATTCTTCTGTAAGGATCTCCCTCGCATAGCTTTCACTCACTGTTGTTATTGCATCAGCAGAGATAATGCCTGCCTTCAGAAAATTGATCTTTCCGTAAAACTCAATACCCTCGGGATTGAAATACTCCAGACCTATTCCAGTGTATGGAAGTTCAGTCGGCGAAAAAAGACCCTGATAGCCCAAATTATGGATCGTCAGGACTGTCTTTGTATCTCTGAAAAAAAGATCATCTTTATAGAAATTTTTGAGATAGAAAGGGATAAGGGCTGTCTGCCAGTCATGGACATGAAGTACATCAGGTCTTTTATTGAGGGTTTTAAAAAGCTTTATGGCAGCCCTTGAAAAAAAAGAAAACCTGATACAATTATCAAGGTAATCTCCAGCCGAGGTTCCATAAAGACCTTCTCTCATAAAAAACCTGTCACACCTCACAAAAAAAGCAGGATACTCCCTGTCCATTGATTCAATAACAGAAGCCTCTATCTTCTGAGATAAGATATCCACGGAAAATCTTATGCCTGTATCAGAAAACCCTCCTGACTTCTCTACCGCTGAATAAAAAGGTAAAATAATCCATGCCTCATGGCCTGCTCTTCTGAACTCCTTAAGGAGAGCACCTGTGACATCAGCAAGGCCACCTGTCTTTGCATAGGGCACTGCCTCAGGTGTAACTATGAATATCTTCAAGGCTTACCCTCCTTGAAGGCTCCTTATATCTTTGCCTCTCTCATAAACTTTGCTGCCTCCTCAGGAGGAACAGAATTAATAAAGAATCCAGAACCCCACTCAAAACCAGCAATCTTTGTAATCTTTGGTGTTATCTCGATATGCCATCTGTAAAATTCATTTTCCTCCTCTGTAAAAGGGGATGTATGGAGCATAAAATTATAAGGTGGTATATCAAGGACAGCATCAATCTGCCTTAGAGTCCTCTGGAGTATCTCTGCAAGAAGCATAAAATCATTATTTCTGGGCTGAAAGTAACTCTGGTGATCCTTTGGAAGTATCCATGTTTCAAAAGGCGTTCTGGGAGCATAAGGTGCTATTGCTATATAACCGTCATTCTGTGAAACTACCCGCCTACCATCCTCAAGTTCCTGGGCTATGATATCACAGAATATGCATCGCTCCTTGAGGTCATAATATTTTTTTGCAGATTCGAATTCCTCCTTTACAGTTGCTGGCACAATAGGTAATGCTATAAGCTGGGAATGGGAATGTTCAAGCGTGGCTCCTGCTGCCTCTCCTTCATTCTTGAATATAAGTACATATTTAAATCTTCTGTCCTTCTTAAGATCCTGAAGCCTGAGGTAATAAGCCCAAAGCACGTCATTCAATCTTTTAATGGGCATGGTTGAAAGAGATTCGGTATGAACAGGTGTCTCAATAATGACCTCATGTGCTCCTATTCCATTCATCCTGTCATACATGCCCTCTGCAGTCTTTCCGAGGTCTCCATGAATCTGGAGTGCTGGAAACTTATTAGGCACTACCCTCAATGTCCATCCTGAAACTCCAGCACCTTCTGGCCTGAAGGCCATTATCTCATTTGGTGTGGTGTATTCATTGCCGGGACAGAAAGGACAGAACCCATCTGCCCTTCTTTTGATGGAAGGTGAACTGAAATCAGCAGGCCTTTTTCCTCTCTCTACAGATATAATTACCCATCTTCCCACTATAGGATCCTTTCTTAACTCGGGCATCTTTCCTCCAGCACAAAAATCATTTAGCCTTCTTTAAATTTATATAGATTTTAACATATAAACAGGCAGACCGAGCAGGACAGGAACAAATATAAAACATTTTGCCCGGCATCAGGTGACTTTTACTTGAATTTGATACGGTCATATGGTAGCCTTTTTTATAGGATTCTAAAAGAGAGTCCACAAACTGGTATTTTTATAAATATATCCTGTCTTTCGGTATTAATTTTGTTTTAAATAAGTGTACCTTAACCCTTAAAAATCCACTCAAGAGTATCCCGGGCTTATCCTTTGTGTGAATTTAATCTTTGCTCTTTAGATTTTTTAACGGTACTAATCTTTTATACCACTTCAATTTTCTGTTAATATTCTCTATGAAGTCCTATTTCAGGCAC
>JAOACK010000006.1 GCA_026417875.1 Thermodesulfovibrionales bacterium
ATGTGTATAAGAGACAGGATCAGGATATTTCTGTTTTATGGCATCCACAAGCTCTCCTATACTCTTTATATCACCCACTCCAGCCATATCTTTTATACACAGAACAATCTCATCCGTGCCACCGCAGAGCTCAACTATATCCTTTACAACATTAAGATAATAATCCACTGTTGTCCATTCAGCACTTGTGTAGGATATCGCAGGTTCAAAGAGTCTTCCCCTCTTCATAACAACCTCTGCAACTAGCCTCATATTCCTTATATCATTTAAAAAGGAAAAACATCGCCATACATCGATATCAACCTGCGAGACCACATATTCAATTACATTTCTTGGATAGGGTCTGTATCCCCATAGGTTTGTCTCCCTTATCAGGGTCTGGAGCATAACATCAGGCATGAGTTCCCGGAGAATCCTTATTTCCTCAAAAGGACTTTCCCTCCTGTTCATTATTCCAACATGCCATCTGGCTCCACCGTGGCACTCTGCGCTGAAAAGACCCATCTGGTTGTAATAGGGAGCAAGGGTTTTAAGATCATAGATCCTAAGTCTGTTTTTGAAATCAGATTGACCTGCATCCCTCATACCTACAGAGACAAAGCAGACTCCGTTGAGATTCCTTAGAGACCTAACAATTTCTCTCGGTGACATCCCGGGTTTTACAAAGACATAGTTTTCATTGCTCTGAACTTTAGACTTTGGATTTTCAATCTTTCTCATCATCACATCCATGGCTGTGGTCCCAAAGCAGAAATCTCTGCCACGTATCTGGCTACCTTTAATGCCTCATCCTCTGAGGTTTTTTCTGTAAACATAGAAATAAGTTCATTCATATGCTCTTCAATAAACCTTGTCGAGAAATCCCCTTTTATGAAAGATGGATGTCTTATTATGCTTAAAAGTAATGGTGCAAGAGTCTTTATACCCTCTACCCTGAGACCTCTGCTCAGTGCCCTATCCATTACCCTTATTGCATCTTCTCTGTCAGCTCCAGCTGACATAAGAAGCATAAAAAGAGAATCATAATATGGTGGTATGTCTGCACCTTCATAAACTCCTGAAGAAATCCTTACACCAGGACCATGGGGTATCTCCAGTCTTGTGATTGTACCAAAGGAGGGACTGAATGTCTTTGGATCCTCTGCATTGAGTCTCACTTCAAGGGCCCATCTATTTGGATGGATATCCAATTGTTTAAAAGGTAATTTTTTATCCATAGCCACATCAAGCATAAGGCCGACAATATCAAGACCTGTAATTAGCTCAGTAACACCATGTTCAACCTGAAGTCTGGTATTCACCTCAAGAAAATAATATTTCTTTGTATTTGAATCAAAGATAAACTCAACAGTGCCTGCAGAGGTATAATTGATCTCCCTCATAAGTCTTAAAGCAGTAAAACATATCTCCTGTCTAAGGTTATCATCAAGTGTTGGTGAAGGAGCCTCCTCTATAATCTTCTGGTTTCTTCTCTGAATAGTACATTCCCTTTCGAAAAGATGCACAATATTTCCATGTCTGTCACCAATAACCTGTACCTCTATATGCCTTCCTCTTTCAATATATTTTTCCACAAGTATGGTATCATCACCAAAGGCCTTTTTTGCCTCTGAACGAGCCTGATTAAAGGCAAGTTCAAGCTGCTCTTCTCTTTCAACCTTTACCATACCCTTTCCACCGCCACCTGCAGCAGCCTTTATCATTATGGGAAATGCAACGCCTTCATCCTTCATCCACTTTTTAATGGTAGCAACATCTTTGACATCTGTAATACCAGGTATAGTGGGCACATTAGCCTTCTGGGCAATCTTTTTTGCACGTATCTTATCACCCATAAGTCTTATTACCTGGGGCTCTGGACCAATCCATATAAGTCCGGCATCTATAACCATCTGGGCAAAGTCAGGATTTTCAGCAAGAAAACCCCATCCCGGATGAACAGCATTTGAGCCACTTTTTAAAGCTGCCTCTATCATCTTCTCCATATTAAGGTAGGATTCAATAGGTGGAGCTTCACCTATATGGATCGCTGTATCAGCCATAAAGACATGGTGAGCTAATCTATCAGGTGTACTGTAAACAGCTGTGGTCGGTATCTTCCTGTCCCTGCAGGTTAGCATAACCCTAACTGCTGGTACTCCCCTATTTGCGACAAGAACCTTTTTAATTTCAGGCATAATAAATTCTCCTGTAAATACAAAAAAATCCTAAAAAATAAATTAATAAACCTTTTTGAAAATTATAGAGACAAAAAGCAAAATACTTACTGGCGGGGTGGACGGGGCTCGAACCCGCGACCTTCGGCGTGACAGGCCGACGTTCTAACCAGCTGAACTACCACCCCAGAATATATGGTAGGCGGAACAGGGATCGAACCTGTGACCTCAGCCTTGTAAGGGCTGCGCTCTCCCAACTGAGCTATCCGCCCGGAGTGTTTTATTTTAACAACAATACTTATGGATTTGTCAATTATAAAATTTTGAAAATAATCGGAAATAGATTAACACAATCTATTGTCAACCAGGATATTTCATGTTATCCTTATTTCAGGATGTATTCCAGAATACTCGCCACTGTTAATGAACACCTTACCTCTGAGATTGCAGGTCTCTATAGCCTTCATATTGCAAAAGCCTGTAATGCTGTTCTTTACCTGGCCTATATTGCAGAGAAAGGCACCATAGAGTCTGATCTGAAAAAGGCCGAGTCTGCCTTAAAGAAGCTTTTTTACAATGCAGAAAAATCCGGTCTTAAGGTTGAGGCCATATTTGATACAGGAAATTTCAAACAGAAAATAAAGGAGATCGCTGAAACAAAAAAAATTGATATTATATTTGCAGCAACAAGCAGAAGCGGCAAAACCGAATATGGCCTTGGTTCTTCAGCAAAAGCTTTGCTCCGATTACCTTTATCTGTATGCCTCGTACGGGTTGTCCATTTTGGAAAAATTCATCCAGGAAGGATTTTAATTCCTTTGAAATCAAAGATAGATCATATTGAAGAAAGGGCTTATTTTTCCGCCCTTCTTGCAAAGGCCTTTGGCAGTTCAATCCATTTATTTCATATCACAAGGCCTTCAACAGGATTCTTTCATGGTGAAATACACCTTACAGCCTTTGAACTTGAAAAAAGACTGAGCAGGGATATGCTTTCCTTCATAGATAAACTCCAGGAATTAGGTGTAAACTTTGAAAGAAAGTTGAGCCACGGTGCTCCATCGAAGGACATAACCATTGAGGCAGCCTCAAGGAGATTTGACCTTATAATGATGGGAGCGTCCACAAGAAGCTTTATTGGTTCTCTTATTGAAAAGAGTCCCCTTGAATATGTTATAGAAAAAACTCCCTGTAATCTCCTTATCTTCAAACCAAAGAGATGAGAATAAACACTCTTCCAGCAGATGAGGTGCTGAGTATTCTTGGAAGCTCTTCTCAAGGTTTAACAGAGGAAGAGGCAAGAAGAAGACTTTCAGAATTTGGCTATAATGAGATAGAGGAGATAAGAAGAGAATCTCTTTTAAAAAAATTCTTTGAACAGTTTACCCACTTTCTTGCCCTGCTGCTCTGGATAGCCTCCCTTCTCTGTTTTATATATGAATGTCTTTATCCCGGTGAAGGTATGCTTAACCTCGGGATAGCCATTGTGTCCGTTATATTTGTCAATGGAGTCTTTACTTTCATTCAGGAATACAGGGCTGAAAAGGTCCTCAGGATAATGAAGGGTCTTCTTCCATTCAGGGCAAAGGTATTGAGAAATGGAATTTTAAGAGATATTGATGCAAGGGAGATTGTTATTGGTGATATTGTTTGCCTTAATGAAGGTGACAGGATACCTGCTGATATGAGACTAATTGAGTCTGCTTCATTAAGGGTGAGTCAGGCAACACTTACAGGAGAATCAGAGCCAATCATTAAGACTCCTGAACTCTGTGAAAGTGAATTACTGACAAGTCCGAATATCCTTTTTGCAGGCACCTCAGTTATATCAGGTCATGGCAGGGCTGTGGTATTTGCAACTGGCATGAGAACAGAATTCGGTAAAATCGCCCATCTCGCAGGAACTGTGAGCCCTGGAATAAGCCCTCTTCAGAGGGAGATTAAGAGGATAACCAGGATAGTAGGTATAATCGCAACACTCATGGGAATTGTCTTTTTCATTACAGGCTTTCTGGTAAAGAGAACCTTTTTTGAAAACTTCCTTTTTGCTATAGGAATCATAGTTGCAAATGTTCCGGAAGGATTGCTTCCCACAGTTACCCTTTCCCTTGCGATGGGCAGTCAGAGGATGGCAAAAAGAAAGGCACTCATAAAAACACTCACCTCTGTAGAGACCCTTGGCTCAGTAGATGTAATATGTACTGATAAGACTGGAACCCTTACAATGAACAGGATGGAAGTAAAAGAGGTCCTGAACCTCAATGAGGGAAATACTGCTCCATATCCATCCCTTTATGATATAGCTCTCCTGTGTAATAATGCAGAAATCATAAACGATGAACTAAAGGGTGAACCTACAGAAATTGCTCTGTTCCGATGGGCATCAAAAAAAGGCAATCCCTCCAAAATCAGGATAAAGGAGATACCTTTCGATTCAGAAAGAAAGAGGATGAGTACAGTAAACAAAATACAGGAAAAGATATTTTTACTGACAAAGGGTGCACCAGAAAGCCTCCTCACCATAAGCACCCATTGCCTAATAGGAGGGGAAATTAAGGAATTAACACCAGCAGAGCGCGGAAAACTTATTGCGATTTACAATTCAATGATGGACAGGGGATTAAGGGTTCTTGCCTTTGGTTTCAGGGAACTCAATGAAGATGAACTCATTGAGAGTGATATAGAAAAAAAATTAGTACTTGTCGGCCTTATAGGCCTGCAGGACCCTCCAAGGCCTGAGGTACCCGAGGCAATCCGAAAATGCAGAGCGGCAGGAATAAAAGTCATAATGATAACAGGCGATAGCTCAAGAACAGCACTATCAATAGCCAGACAGATAGGTCTTGTAAGGAATACTCCAAAGATAATAGAGGGCAGAGAATTTCACAGCCTCACAGACAGAGACTTAAGGGAGGCAATGAAAAGCGAAGAGATCATCTTTTCAAGGATGACACCTAAGAATAAACTCAGGATAGTTAACATACTCAAAGAAGAAGGTCACAGAGTGGCTGTAACAGGTGATGGAGTCAACGACGCACCTGCATTGAGAAAGGCAGACATTGGCGTTGCAATGGGAAGTGGTACAGATGTGGCTAAGGAGGCAGCAGATATGATTCTTCTTGATGATAACTTTGCCACCATAGTGAATGCAATTGAAGAAGGAAGGGCTGTTTTTGAGAATATAAGAAATTTCATCACATATATATTTGCATCAAATATTCCGGAGATTGTTCCCTATATTGCCTATGTATTACTTGGAATACCTCTACCACTCACAATCATGCAGATACTTGCAGTTGATCTCGGAACAGACCTCTTTCCTGCCCTTGCCCTTGGAGCAGAAAAACCATCTAAGAACCTGATGCAGAAACCTCCAAGACCACCTGAAGAAAGGCTTTTAAACTGGAAGGTTTTATCACGAGCTTATCTCTTTCTCGGTCCAATAGAGGCAATAGCAGGACTTTACGGATATTTTTATGTACTTAAATCAGGTGGCTGGCTATGGGGTACAGTGCTGTCATCTAAGGATATTTTATATCTCAAGGCAACCACTGCCTGTCTTGGAGGAATAATTATAACTCAGATAGCCAATGCCTTTGCCTGCAGGTCATCAGCTGAATCTGTTTTCAGGCTCGGAATATTTTCAAACAGGCTTTTAATCTTTGCTATCTTCATTGAAATAATAATAGCACTCCTTATTATTTATACAGGAACTGGCAATACCTTCTTTGGAACAGCACCTCTTGAGCCAGAGGTATGGCTCGTGCTTCTACCCTTCAGCATAATCTTATTTTTTGCTGAGGAGTTAATAAAAAGTCTTTTCACATTCCTGCCAGGAAGGAGATAGACCGCAACTATCGGGGCTAAATTTAAGTAGTCGCAGAACTTTTTATATTAGAAAAAAAGTATGTCCGGCATATCCATTAAATACCAGCAATTAGGACAAAACCGTCTATAGGGTTACCACTCCTGGTCTTAAATTTCCTTACCTCAAATTCAATAATTTTATACCCAGTGTTTATGACAAGTTCCATAATCTCTTTGGACTCGAAATGGTGTGCAAGATAGAGTATGTTTCCATCTGAATCCCTGACATAGAATGTGCCCTTCTCTAGCCCACAGCTTATACCCTCTTCATATCTCTGTCTGTAAAGGGGAATGTTGTAATTCTGTAAAAAATCAGCAATATAAAGTAGCCCATTATTTCTCAGCAAATCTCTTATCCTTCTAAGCACTTCCACTCTTAAAGCCTCATCCACTAAAGTAGTCATGAAGGCATTCATAATTGCAATATCATAGCAGCCATCAATGTGTGAATTACATATGTCAGCAGTGATAAAGTTTACATTCGGCAGCCTGAGTGACTGTGCCTTCTGGTTTGCCCTTTCAATGGCAGATTGATTAATGTCTACTCCTGTAACACTGTAACCTAGTAAACCAAGAGCCAGAGCAATGTTCCCGTTTCCGCAGCCAACATCAATAATTCTATACTCTGGCTTTAAGTACTTGAATAATAAATAATCTGGTTTTACAGTTGATGGTATGCTTGCTGTCTTGCTCCAGAAATTATCCATATGACCACCTAAATTTACTTACACACTATCTGTAATTAATGAATTCTTTTGGAAGACCAATAGATATCCTTTCACGCCCGAATGCCACAACAGAAAGTTAAAGCTGGAGATATTAAGGTCATTATATTTTTATCTACTTGATAAACAGAATTAAAATCAGAGGCCTGTTACCTGCTATTTTTAAATCATTCCGGCACCGGAGTACCGTTAATGAATATCTCTAAAATCTTTGCTATCGAATTTATCTTGCCAGCTAAAATTCTTTTCTGATAGTCTGGATGGTTCCTGTCTATTTCCTCAGCAAACCAGTTGAACTTCATCACAAGGTCCTCTATGGAATCCACATAGAGACCTACTGCACAGTTATATGAAGGACACTCAAGCACAACAGGTTTTGCATCCTTATCTTCAGGAGGATAAATCTCTCTGTCAACACCTTTTGAGAGATAAAGTGCCATCTCTTCAGGTTGCTCGAAAAATAGAAGCCTGCGTCTCTCATCAGGTGGGTAGAGGCAGCTGTGACATACAGGAGGTTTCATGTTATTATTATACAAGATAAGGTTGTTTTTTATCTATTTGTTCATAAAAAGCTTCTGTGCATAGGGCCCCAAGATTCATATGTTCCGCTAGCCTTATCAAAATGATAAATTGTAACAGATGCATTACTAAAAACCTCTCCGGTAATTAATGCACCAACAACTGGTCCTCTGTAAAATAGATGAATTCTGTCAGCACCTTTCTCCATGGCTCGGGCTTTGAGTCTGTGCAATTCTCTTACAAAATTGTCCAGATCTTCTTTTTTCAACTCTGGAGATGAATATTTTATCAGTTCTGAATTAATACCGTTTTCCTGCAAAAAAAGTCTTACCTGGTTTTCGCTCTCTCCGGGCCCAAAATCTATAAGGATTGCTACCGGTCTGTTTCCCTTTGCAGCTTCAAGACTCTGAATTAATATCTTCTGTCTCTTCTTCTGCGTATATATCATCCACCATGAGGATATTACAGGTAAAGAAACAATTATGCCAATGATTATATTTATCCTATCAAGCAGATCCCATAACATATCCTTATGACCCTTTATGAAAGATTTCGGAGAAGACCTTTGTTAATTCAATCGGTATTATAAACTTTGTAGATTGAGATGTGCCAATACTCCTTAAAGTCTCAAGATACTGAAGGTTCATTGTCTTCTGGTCAATGTCCCGTGCCACTGAGAATATTTTATCAAGGGCAATTGAGTAACCCTCTGCCTCAAGTATCCTTGCCTGACGTTCACCCTCTGCTCTTAGTATCTGAGCCTGCTTTATACCCTCTGCCTCAAGTATCTTTGCCTGTTTTTCTCCCTCTGCCTTGAGTATCTGTGATTGCTTCACTCCTTCTGCCTCTGTTACCATGGCACGCCTGGTCCTTTCAGCTGCCATCTGCTTTGTCATTGCATCCTTTACCTCTTTTGGAGGTGTGATCTCCCTTATTTCCACAGCAGTAACCTTAACACCCCACCTGCTTGTAACCTCATCTAGTTTTATTTGCAATTGTTTGTTTATCTCTTCTCTTTTGGAAAGCACATCATCAAGAGCTATATCGCCTATCACAGCTCTTAATGTTGTAGTTGCAAGTCCCCTTGCTGCAATTTCGAAATTCTGAACGCTAACTATGGAAATTACAGGATCTATTACCCTCATATATATTAGAAAATCTATTGATATGGGAGCATTATCCTTTGTTATACAGGTCTGTTCAGGTATATCAATTACAAATTCTCTTAGATCAACACGCACAGGCCTATCAATAAGTGGAATAATTAGTGTTATACCTGGTCCCTTTGCTCTTTCAAGAACCCTTCCCAGTCTGAATACAACAATCCTTTCATATTCTTGCGCTATCCTGATAGCCGAAACAAGAAAGAGGATTAAAAAAGTAAGAATTACTACAATTGATATGGACAGATTCATTATAGACCCTCCTTTATTTTTTTGTTTATGTCTCTCAATTCGTCTCTGATATCAATAAAAAGATAAATCAAAAAAGCACCAAGGATTACAGCAGCTATACCGAATACTATAATAATTAAAAAACTTATAACATTAAATCTGCCAAATCCCGGTATAGATGCCATCAAGTATGCATACAGAATAGTCGTGATTATCCCAAAAATTACCGCAATACCTACCAAAGGCTGCCCAATTTTTAAGATAAAGTTTTTCATACACTTCCCTCCTATTATTCATTAATTTTAATCTTTGTCTTTTCTATCCTAATACCGTACCTAGTAGCACCATAAATCTTAAATGAGCTTATTTGGCAAAAGGGTAAATATCTTTCATCAATTTCATCTTTGATTGCCTTGTTAATCTTTGTTATATACTGTCTTAAAGATTCAATACCTATTCCATCCCTCCACTTTTCTTTTAAATCTTCAGCCTTAAATGGCTGACCCCAGTAAATCTTCTTATAATCCTCTGCCATCTTTTCAAGAGCCTGCCTTGAGGAAAAGTCAATAAGAACAGGAAAACAATCAATACATTCAAGACAATATAATCTTTCAGGATATTTACAATGCTCTGTCTTTTGTCTGAGAAAGGCTGTATAAATCATTAAGTGCACAGGAATCATTTCTACTGTATGAGAACCAACCATGACAGTCCTTTCCCTGAGGTTTACTTGAAGAACTGGCTGGAGCATAGCGATGTCTATTTCTTTCTGGCCTTCTTCAACGAGCTCTTCAAATTCTTTACCATGAAACTCAATTTTACTTCCTAATCTAATAAAAGGCAATTCAGCAAGTTCAATCTTCGCATTGTCGGTGTTGAGCTCTATAATCTCTCCATCAGACCTTCTGGCTTTAATAATTTTATTTAGCTTTGGCTTATAAAAAAACTCTGGATTTGATTCAAACTCTTGACTCACCAGTACATGATAAAGTCTATCCCAGGGTCGTCCAAAAAGCTGAAGCGCTGAACCAAGATAAAAACCCATTGTCTTTCTTCCACCAGCCAGGGAACAGTGAAGTCTTGATCTCGTATCTTTAGCCTTATCTCTTATAAAACTGGTAATAAAATTACCAGCTAATGTATTATCCTCTTTATCTCTTATATCCTGTAACTCCTCTCCAAAAGCATTCTTTATTACCAATATTGAATCCTTAGTTAGAGGGATCTCAGGAATGCCATATTCTTTCTTAAATTCTTCAAAAATCCTCCTTTCAAAAAAGGCATCTTCAATTGCCTTCTTGCCTGTTGAAGTCGTAATTACAAATATCTCATCTGGATAGACAGGAGGTTCTTTTGTTACAAGGGCATAAAGGGTTTCTGTAATTATCTGAGGTGTTGCACCTGCAACAAAAATAAAAACCTCTTTAAATTTTTCTTCCTTCATGAAAGAATTATAAAAAAATAAATAATCTAAGGCAAGGCTAGAAATGTTTCAGAAATATTTCCAATAATATCATAATCTTATTTGCACTCTGGATATCCGGTTCAGGTTCATGAGTCTTTATGAAAAAAAACATATTAAAACCACCATTACTGATAAAGAATAAAGCAACCTTCTTTACTTTTCGATGAAAAAAAGAGGCGATTCAGCTTAGAAAATGAACCTAGGGACGGTCAAAGCCTTTGCTGATATGTTATTATATTAAAATGATTGGATTTTTACTGAAAAAAATCTTTGGCACCAAGAATGAGAGGGAGCTCAAAAGACTCTGGCCTATTGTCCACAGAATAAACTCCCTTGAACCAGCTGTAGCAGCTCTTTCCGACCTCGAACTCAGAAAGAAGACCGATGAATTCAGAGAACGACTCATCAATGGTGAGACCCTTGATGACCTCCTTCCTGAAGCCTTTGCTGTTGTAAGGGAGGCAGGAAAAAGAACTATCAATATGAGACACTTTGATGTACAGCTCCTGGGAGGTATAGTGCTTCATGAAGGAAAGATAGCAGAGATGAAAACCGGAGAGGGTAAGACCCTTGTCGCAACCCTTCCCCTTTATCTTAATGCTCTTGAGGGAAAGGGCTGTCATCTCGTTACTGTGAATGATTATCTTGCAAAAAGAGATGCCCAGTGGATGGGTCCGATTTACAATTTTCTTGGACTTTCTGTAGGTGTGATTCAGCATGACGCCTCCTTTCTCTATGACCCCAATTATCGCTCCACTGACAAGAGATTTGACAGGCTAAGACCCTGCACCAGAAAAGAGGCCTATCTGGCAGACATAACCTATGGCACAAATAATGAGTTCGGCTTTGACTATCTAAGGGATAATATGAAATATGATATAAATGACTACTGTCAGAGAGAGCTTCATTATGCAATAGTGGATGAGGTTGATAGTATACTAATAGACGAAGCAAGGAC
This sequence comes from Thermodesulfovibrionales bacterium, assembly GCA_026417875.1. Classification (NCBI taxonomy): domain Bacteria; kingdom Pseudomonadati; phylum Nitrospirota; class Thermodesulfovibrionia; order Thermodesulfovibrionales; species Thermodesulfovibrionales bacterium. The sequence continues at coordinate 11,085 of JAOACK010000006.1, forward strand.
ACCACTCATAATATCAGGACCTTCAGAGGAATCAACAGGGAAATACTACCATGTTGACAAAGTTGTAAGAAAACTTCAGAAGGACCTTGACTTCACGATTGATGAAAAGGCAAGAACTGTTATACTGACAGAGGCAGGAATCCACAGGGTTGAAAAGCTTCTGGGTGTTGATAATCTTTATGATCCATCAAATATAGATCTTGTCCATCATGTCCTACAGGCACTAAAGGCCCATCACCTCTTTCACAGAGATGTGGACTATGTTGTAAAGGATGGAAAGGTTATTATAGTTGATGAATTCACAGGTAGGCTCATGCCGGGAAGGCGTTGGTCAGATGGTCTCCACCAGGCTATTGAAGCAAAAGAGGGATTAAAGATTGAAAGCGAAAACCAGACCCTTGCAACCATAACATTCCAGAACTACTTCAGAATGTATAAAAAGCTTGCTGGGATGACAGGTACTGCTGATACCGAGGCAGAGGAATTTGCCAAGATATACAATCTTGATGTGGTTATAATACCAACCCATAAACCGATGATAAGGGTTGACCATCCAGATCTTATTTATAAGACCGAGAAGGCAAAGTTTGATGCAGTGGTAAAAGAGATTGAGGAATGCCATAAAAGAGGTCAGCCTGTCCTAGTAGGAACAATATCAATAGAAAAATCAGAACGACTTAGCCAGATGCTGAAGAAAAGGGGGATACCCCATTCTGTATTGAATGCCAAGTATCATGAAAAGGAGGCTGAAATAATTGCACAGGCTGGAAGGCTTGGTGCTGTAACCATTGCAACAAATATGGCAGGTCGAGGCACGGACATCATTCTCGGTGGAAATCCTGAAGGTCTTGCGAGGATCTGGCTCAGGGAGAAAAAATCCGACTGGACGGACGAAGAATTTCAGGAGGCCTTAAAAAAGGCAGAGAAGATATGTGCAGAGGAAAGGCAGAAGGTTATAGAAGCTGGAGGGCTTCATATAATAGGAACAGAAAGACATGAGGCAAGGAGAATAGATAACCAGCTCAGAGGCCGTTCCGGAAGGCAGGGTGATCCAGGTTCATCAAGGTTCTATCTATCCCTTGAAGATGACCTAATGAGAATCTTTGCCTCGGATAGAATCTCTGGCCTGATGGATAGGCTCGGCATGGATGAAACAATACCAATTGAAAACAGGCTTGTCACAAAAGCAATAGAGAATGCCCAGAAAAGGGTTGAGGCACATAATTTTGATATAAGAAAACACCTGCTTGAATACGATGATGTCCTCAACAAACAGAGGACAGAGATATACAGGTTCAGAAGGGAGATACTTGAAAGCGACAATCTAAAGGATCACATCCAGGGCATGATTGAAGATACAGTGGATGAACTCATAAACCTCTACTGTCCTTCTGAATCCCATTTTGAAGAATGGGATCTGAAAGGTCTCAGGGATAATCTCTGGAGTATCTTCTCCTTTAATGAAGAACTTAAACCATCTGAGAATATGAGAGACCAGATAATTGAATCCCTCTTTGAACTTTACAATAGAAAGGAACAGGAAATAGGCCCTGAATTCATGAGATATCTTGAAAAGGTATTCCTTCTCAGTGTTGTTGACAGTCAGTGGAAGGATCATCTTCTTGCCATGGATCATCTTAAGGAAGGGATAGGACTCAGGGGGTATGCTCAGAGGGATCCCCTTGTGGAGTATAAAAGGGAAGCATTCCATATGTTTGGAGAACTCAAGGAAAGAATAAACAGGGAAGTCCTAACAAGACTCTTCAAGGTAGAAATAAAGAAAGAAGAGAAGGCTCCAACTATTAACCTGAGAAGACCTGTTTTTGCTTCAAGCAGCCTGAGCTATAATAAAGATGACGGAAGGGGGCCAAGGGAACCGGTACATGTTAAGAAGATAGGAAGAAATGATCCATGTCCCTGCGGAAGTGGAAAGAAGTACAAAAAATGCTGTGGAGTGAATGCGTAAAATCATACTCATAGGAAAAAATTCCTCAAGGGATGATTACTGGCAGGTTCTACGGGAGCTAGGCCAGGAGGTCCTGAGATTTACAGATGTAAAGACTGCATTAAAATTTCTTAATTCCTCTAATAACAATGCAACACTAATAGTGATTGACCGCGAAGAAATTAAAAATCCACACCATAGAAAATTTAATTATCTTACAAGAAGCATACCAAGAATAATTTTATATGAAAACAACCAGAAAGGTATTCTCCAGCATCTAAGGCACTCCTTCACCTTTCCCCTTTACATACCTAAACCAGAAACTCTACTTCAGGTTTCGAAAAACCTGATCAATATAAAAAATATTCATGAAGAGAATGAATTATTAAGAGCAGAAAACAGAGGTACAAAAAGGGAACTACAGTTTTTTGAAGAGATAAGCAAGATACTGACCTCTTCACTGGAACTTGACGAGATGCTTAAATTCATTATGAAAAAGGCTAAGGAGATAACCCGTGCCGATGCCTGGTCAGTACTTCTACTGGATGAAGAAAGCAATGAGCTTATATTCAAAAATATTGAGGGAAAGAAAAAAAAGGACCTTTACCAGATGAGGGTAAAAATGGGTGAGGGAATAGCCGGATGGGTTGCAAGGGAAAGAGTGCCTGTAATAGTTCCAGATGTATCCAAGGATAGCAGATTCTCCTGCAGAATTGATAAGGTTATTCACTTCAGGATAAGATCTCTACTATGTGTGCCAATCATAAGTAAAGATAAATGCATTGGTGTCATAGAACTTGTCAGCAAGAACAAGGAAAAACCATTCACAAAGGATGATCTTGATTTTATGCTCAAACTCGTTGACCATGCTGCTCTTGCGATTGAGAGAGCAACCCTCTATCAGAAAATGGCAGAGCTTGTCATAACAGATGACCTCACAAAATTATTCAATACAAGATATCTACACAGAACCCTTGATACAGAAATATACAGGTGTGATAGATATAAGACATCGCTTTCTCTTATATTTATGGATGTTGATCACTTCAAACAGATAAATGATACATACGGACATCTTGTTGGAAGCAAGCTCCTTGTGGAAATTGCCCAGCTTCTTTTAAAGCATTTAAGGTCAGCGGATATTGTTGCCAGGTACGGTGGAGATGAATATGTAATAGTCCTTCCTCAGACACCGCCTGATGCTGCTGCAAGGATAACAGAAAGACTCAGAAAAAACATTGAACAGAACATCTTTTTAAGAAAGGATGGTTATTTTATAAAAGTCACAGCTAGCTTTGGAGTTGCCTCCTATCCCGAGAGTGCAAAAACAAAAGAGGAACTTCTCAGACTTGCTGATGAAGCAATGTACCGGATTAAAAACACGACGAGAAACGGAGTTTATGCAATAATCTGATGGCCCTATTCAATTACGCTACAAAGGAGATCATCCTCAAGATTGTCTATTACGGTCCCGGGTTAAGTGGTAAAACCACGAATCTTGAGGTCCTCCATAAATCCTTCTCACCTGAATCGGTGGGAAAGCTCATATCGCTTTCAACAGAGGCAGACAGGACGCTTTTCTTTGACTTTCTTCCAATAGAACTTGGCAGAATAAAAGATTTTACCCTCAGATTTCAGCTCTATACAGTTCCAGGACAGGTAAGATATAACTCAACAAGAAAGCTGGTCCTTAAGGGTGCTGATGCAGTTGTGTTTGTTGCTGACTCCCAGCGGCAGATGAGAGAACAGAACATAGAAAGCTTCCAGAACATGAGGGAGAATCTTATTGAAAATAATATTGACCCTGATGATATTCCAGTTGTCCTTCAGTACAATAAAAGAGACCTGCCAGATATATTATCGGTTCAGGAACTTAATAATGACCTAAATCTTAGATGGTATCCATACATTGAAGCAGTGGCAATTAATGGAACTGGTGTCAAGGAGACCTTTCAGGCGGTAACAGAACTACTCATTAAACACCTTTCAAAAAAATACTCTATTAAAATGAAAGAGGCCGGAATTATAGAAGTAACTCCGCCAGTACAAGCAAAAGAAGGTCCAGCTCTTACTGAAGAGAAAAGAGCCCCAGCGATTGATTCCCATTCCATAATAGAAGATATTTATACAGAACTCAAAAGACTGTCTGAGAGGATAGAAAAGATTGAAAAGATAGTCATTGAAAAAAATCAAAAGGCTCTCACTTCTGAAAGCATCGAGAGTCAATTAATTCAGATACAGAAAAATCTTTCAGAACTTTATAAATCCCATAGGGATATGATAATCCAGTTAAGAACTGTATATGACATCCTGAGCAAGGCTAGACTTGAAAAAAAGGGTATATTTTTCTAACCATGGATGTATCAGATTTTTTCTTAAAACTTCTTGTAATTCTTCTCAGCGCAAAACTATTTGCAGAGTTATTCGCCTTAATGAACCTTCCTACTGTTCTCGGAGAGGTTGTAGCAGGAATAATAATAGGGCCGAGCCTTCTTGGAATAATCGTCCCTGATGCAACATTTTATCTCCTTGCTGAAATAGGAATCCTTCTTCTTCTCTTTGAGGTTGGACTAGAAACAGATGTAGGTCAACTTGTTAAAGTAGGTCTTCAATCATCGCTCGTTGCTCTTACGGGTGTACTGCTGCCAGCCCTTGCCGGCTTCTGGATAAGCAATCAAATCTTTCATCTTCCATTTATTGTATCTCTTTTTATCGGAGGAACTCTGGTGGCAACAAGCATCGGTATTACTGTTAGAGTGCTTGTTGATCTTAAAAAACAACATACAAAGATTGCAAAGATCGTTCTGGGTGCCGCTGTTCTCGATGATATTGCCGGTGTTATAATACTGGCTGTGCTTTATGATTTCGCTGTCACTGGAAAGATTGAGATTATCAATACTGCAAAGGTAATGGGATTCATTACAGTCTTTTTATTAATTGCACCTTTGTTTACGAAGCTTCTTGTTCCAGTTATATCAAGACTTTCCTCCATAAGCAGGACAAAGGGTATGATACCAACTATTATCGTCTCCCTGATTCTCGGGCTCGCGGTCATATCCCATGGTGTTGGAGCTCCTGAAATACTCGGCTCATTTGCAGCAGGAATTGCCCTTGCAAGAAGATTCTTTCTTCCACTTGGTGCTACAATAGAACATTACAGCCATGAGCTTGCAGAAAGAATAGAGGTGAATATGAAGCCAATTATAGACCTCTTTGTACCTGTGTTTTTTGTAATAGTTGGTGCATCAATTAATTTAAAGGTGATTGACTTTACATCTCCCCTCTTCTGGCAGATAGCCCTGTTACTTACTCTTGGAGCAGTTACAGGCAAGATGTTGAGCGGCATATGGGTCAGAGGGGGGATCAAAGCAAAGCTTTCCACCGGAATCGCAATGGTTCCAAGAGGAGAGGTTGGCTTAATATTTGCAGAGGTTGGTAAAAAAAGTGGAATATTTGACGACACCATTTATGCGGTAATGGTATTCGTGGTTGCCCTGACAACTTTATTTGCACCATTATTATTAAGGTATTCAATGAAAGGAGAGAAATAAAATTGAATTAAGACAATTTAATTTAAATTTTATTAAGAGACCCTGGCTGCTAGATAATGTCTTTCTGAATGCATTATTTCTTGCCTGTAAAAAGCCTTGAGCTTCAGATAAAGTTCTGATAGCTCTTTTTCAGGCTCAGAATCCCAGACAATTCCACAGCCAGTATAATAGGATAATCTATCACTGCTACCTATAGCAGTCCTTATAAGGACAGAGAGGACAAAATCTCCATCTGACCTGAGCATACCACCGCAGCCACAGTAATAACTCCTTGGATGTGGCTCAAGACACTCTATCACCTCAACAGCCTTTTTCTTAGGCGCACCAGTGACAGAGGCAGGCGGAAAGGTTGCCTTTATTATATTAATAAAATCGCTTTTTGTAACTGCCTCCACTGTTGAATGCATCTGAAAAAGGGTACGGTATTCGGTAATCTTAAAGAGCTCTGTAACCCTGACGCTTCCGGGTTCGGCAATCATGCCAAGGTCATTTCTCATCATATCAGTAATCATTAGGTTTTCTGCCCTGTCCTTTTCACTATGAATAAGCTCCCGGGCTGAACTGGCTGTACCCTTGATTGGTTTGCTCCTGATGACCTTTTCCTGCTTTTCAAGAAATAACTCCATAGATCCTGAAATTATATAGAAATCTCCTGTATGGAGGTAAAATGAATAGGGAACAGGCTGGTTAAGATGAAAATTGTAGAATAATGATTCAGGAGCTCCATTAAATTTAAAATCAAATCTATTGGTAAGGTTTATCTGGTAAATTGTACCATCTGAAATCAGTTCCTTAATCTTAATAACCCTCTCCTTAAAAGCATGATCCTCAAGTGTAAGAGAAAGAAGATTTAAAAAATAAGGTGATATAACAGGCAGGACCTCCTCAGGATCACCTATCTCTATAAGTATTATTGGAGGTAAAATAGATTTTTTTATCTTCAAATCAAGAAGTTCAGATGTAAGGTCATAGGAAATAATTATAAAATACTCTCTTCCCCTGAAAAGCAGTCTTCTTAATTCTTCGAGATCTGTCAAAAAAAATATTTTTTTTGCTCTGAGCCTGTAAAAAGTATCACCACTCTTACCGAGCCACCTTCCGTTAACAATCAGGACCATTCCCTGTTCTCCTCCTCAATTATCCTGTTGAACTCATCGATTATTTCATGGGCTACCGGAAATTCAATGTCCATAAAACCTGTAACCGGAACGGCACCGGATATGCTGTTTGTAATTATTAGAAAATCAGCATCCATGAGCTCCTGAATGCCAGCTCTGACCTCTTTTATATCAAATCTCTCCATCAATGCACTCAATGTGGTTCCCCTGAGAAGCCCGCATTCAATGGCAGGTGTCATGAAAATTCCATCTTTTATTATTATAATATTTGAAGATGAACATTCTGTAACTTCATCTCTTTCATTTAATATAACAGCATCATCAAATCCCTCTGTTACTGCCTTTCTCTTTACAAGTATATTGAAAAGATAGTTAATGGTTTTGTGATATACAAGCGGATCTCTTGAATTCCTTCTGAAAGGAGAGAGTGTGAGCCTAACGTTCTTAAGTCTTCTGTATGGCTTTACAATCACCATAATTTTATAATTATCAGGAAGGACATCATATCTGGTATCTCCTGAAGAGAAAAGGCAGAATTTCACATAAAGATCTCTTTTTCCGCCTGTCTCTCTTTCTATTTTTTCAAAAAACTCCTCAAAGGATGGACAGGGAATCTTTAAAAAATCTGCTGAATTTCTCAGTCTTCTATAGTGTCTCAGAAGTTTTTCTGTCTTTCCTCTCCAGAGGATGGTCTCGAAGACTCCTTCTCCATAAAGAAGTGTCCTCCACGGTATGGATGAGAGGTCAATCATCCTGTTGCCATCAGGTCAAGAAGAACAAGCCTCAAGGCCTTAAGCGGATCTTCCTCGCGCATTATAGCCCTGCCAAGAACAATATAGTCTGCTCCGGCCCTGAACGCCTCTCGCGGTGTTACAGTCCTATTCTGATCATCAGGTGGATTCCATGACATTCTTATTCCAGGGACAACAACAAGAAAATTTTTGCCGCAGTGATTCTTTATAGTTTCTATTTCCTGACCTGAAGCCACTACACCATCAAGTCCAGCGTTAAAGGCAAGCCTTGAAAGGTGTTTTACATGGGTACGTATGCTGTGGGGTATGCAGAGCTCGTTTCTTACAGCCTCGGGACTCAAACTCGTAAGAAGGGTTACACCTATTAACCTTGGCCTCGGAAGATTTTCCTTAAGACAGGTTTCAACGACTGTATCCCTTGTCCGCCTCATCATCTCAAGACCGCCTGATGCATGCATGTTTAACATAAAAACTCCCAGTCTTGTAGCTATCTTAGCGGTTCTGCTAACAGTATTTGGGATATCATGAAGCTTTAGGTCAAGAAAGACCTTTTTGCCTCTCTTTATTATGTTCTGAACAATATCCGGTCCTCCTGCAGCAAATAACTCAAGTCCTACCTTAAATATCTCTATATCCTCTGAAAATCTGTCGACAAGTTGAAGGGCATATTCTGGCTCATAGGTATCTAGGGCAAGTATTATACGCTCTTTAACCAGCATATCAGACCTTTGGAAGTGTTATACCTTTCTGGGACTGGTACTTACCTGTTTTGTCGGCATAGGATACTTCACAGACTTCTATCCCTTTAAGAAATATGAGCTGTGCAATGCCTTCATTGGCATAAATCTTTGCTGGAAGAGGTGTTGTATTTGATATCTCAATGGTTACATGCCCTTCCCATTCAGGCTCAAGGGGTGTGACATTGACCACAAGACCGCACCTTGCGTATGTAGATTTTCCAAGACATATTACTATTACATCCCTCGGAATTCTGAAGTACTCAACAGAGTATCCAAGAACAAAAGAATTGGGAGGTATTATGCAAACATCACCTTTGAAGTCAACAAGGCTTCTGGAATCAAAATTCTTTGGATCGACAACTGTGGCATTTATGTTTGTGAATATCTTAAATTCATCAGCTATCCTCATGTCATAACCGTAAGAGCTTATTCCATAAGAGATTACCCCTTCTCTGACCTGTTCAGGGCTGAAGGGTTCTATCATTCCTTTCTTAGCCATCTCCCTTATCCATCTGTCGTTCATAACCATGAAGAATCCTCCAAAAGCTATTGTTTTATCTTAAGAAGTTTGTATTCAATGCTATCAACAAGGGCCTGCCAGGATGCCTCAATTATATTCTCTGATACACCTACCGTACCCCATCTTTCATGCTCATCACCTGATTCAATGAGGACCCTCACCTTAGCTGCGGTTCCTTTTCCTGGCTGTAGGACCCTGACCTTGTAATCGTGCAGTTTTACATTTTTTAGGGCTGGATAAAATCTCTCAAGCGCCTTTCTGAGAGCATTGTCAAGGGCGTTTACCGGTCCATCTCCTGTTGCAGCTGTATGTTCTATATGACCGGCTACTTTAACCATTATGGTTGCCTCGCTGAAGGGTTCACTTCCATCCTTTCTCTTCTCCACTATTACCCTGAATCCAAGTAGTTCAAAAAATTTTCTGTAAAGCCCGAGATGCTTTTTCATAAGGAGTTCAAAGGATGCCTCTGCTGCCTCAAACTGGAATCCCTGATTCTCAAGCTCCTTGAGTGTTGATAGGAGGTCTTTCAATTCAGGTGAATCAGTATTAAGCCTTATGCCGAATTCCTGTGCCTTTCTTATAATATTGCTCTTTCCTGCCAGGTCACTGAGAAGCACCCTCTGAGAATTTCCAACAAGCTCTGGCCTTATATGTTCATAGGTCTCAGGATTCTTTAGTATGGCACTTACATGAACCCCGGCCTTATGAGCAAAAGCGCTGTCTCCAACAAAGGGCTGACGCTTGAAATGTCTCAAATTGGCTATCTCGTTGACAAATCTTGAGACATCCCTTAGTTTTCTGAGGTTTTCATCAGAAAGACATCTGTAGCCAAGCTTTATCTGGAGATTGGGTATTACGGAGCAGAGATTGGCATTTCCGCACCTTTCACCAAGTCCGTTTATCGTTCCCTGAACCTGTACTGCTCCTTCCTGAACAGCAATAATTGAGTTGGAGACAGCACAGTCAGAATCATTATGGGCATGAATTCCAATAGGTATTTTTATCTCTTTCTTAACAGCCCTTACGATCTCTGCTATCTCACCAGGAAGGCTGCCTCCATTTGTATCGCACAGTATAATCCTGTCTGCTCCCGCAGATTCTGCTTCCTTAATACATTTAAGAGCATAATCAGGATTCCTCTTATATCCATCAAAGAAATGTTCTGCATCAAAAAATACAAGTGGCACCCTTTTTTTAAGATAGCTTATTGAATCAAAAATGAGTTTCAGATTCTCATCTAAAGTGCACCTCAGTGCCTCCTTTACATGGAAATCCCAGGTTTTCCCAAATATGGTAATGACCTCAGTGGAAGCCTCAAGAAGCTCCTTCATAAGGGCATCCTCAGATGGTCTGTGCCTTGGTCTGCAGGTACTTCCAAAGGCAACGAGCTTTGAATTCTTCAATTTAAGCTTCTTTGCCTTTTTGAAAAACTCTGTCTCTCTGGGATTAGAACCGGGCCAGCCACCTTCAATAAAAGGAATTCCGAATTCATCAAGCTTCTCAGTAATACGGAGCTTATCTTCTACAGAAAAGGATACATCCTCAGATTGTGCACCGTCTCTGAGAGTTGTATCGTATATCTCAATCCTCTTCATAGGTTCGCTGCCTTTCCTAGCTCAAAGGCTTCATGTAGAACCCTTACAGCAAGCTCTGTATATTTTGCTTCAATAAGACAGGAGACCTTTATTTCTGATGTACTTATTGCCATTATATTTATACCATGATTTGCTAATGTCTCAAACATCTTTGCCGCTACACCAGAATGTGTTCTCATACCAACTCCCACAATAGAGACCTTTGCGATATCCTCTCTCATATCAACGCCCTGTGCACCCAGCTCCTTTGCTATACCCTCAGTTATGGCTAGTGCTTTTTTAGCATCTGTTTTGGGTACGGTAAAGGAAATATCTGCTGCCTTTCCATCACTTGATACATTCTGAACAATCATGTCTACAACTATATTGGCATCTGCTATTGCTTTAAAAAGTTTTGCTGCAATACCTGGTCTGTCAGGAACAGCCTTAATAGTAATCTTTGATTGATTCTTGTCATAGGCAACGCCTGATACCACAACCTTTTCCATATCTTTATCCTCCTTTGTTACAAGTGTCCCAGGATTGTCGTTAAAACTTGACCTAACTACAACAGGCACATTGTATTTCATGGCAAACTCCACAGATCTTGTCTGGAGCACCTTTGCTCCGAGACTTGCAAGTTCAAGCATCTCTTCATAGGAAATTCTGTCAAGCTTCCTTGCCTCAGGAACTATATTTGGATCAGTTGTGTAAACTCCATCAACATCTGTGTATATCTCACAGAGGTCTGCATTGAGTGCAGCAGCAATAGCTACAGCAGTTAGGTCAGAACCACCTCTTCCAAGTGTGGTAACATCATCGTTCTCGGTTATCCCTTGGAATCCAGCAACGACCACTATATAACCCTCGTCAAGGGCCTTTTTTGCCCTGTCTGCCTCAATTCTTTCAATCCTTGCCTTTGTGTGAACCGGCTCTGTTATGATACCCATCTGTCTTCCTGTTAGTGCGATAGCTTTTTTACCTAGCGCCTGGATAGCCATAGCTGTTAGGGCAGTGGTTATCCTCTCACCGGATGAAAGCAGGAGATCCATCTCTCTATCACTTGGAGAATCAGAGACCTCATGGGCAAGTTTTATGAGCTTGTCTGTCTCACCAGCCATTGCGGAGACAACCACAACAATCCTGTGTCCCTCATCGGCAGTTCTAACCACTCGCCTGGCCACCGACTTTATCCTTTCAACACTGGCAACAGATGTTCCGCCATACTTCTGGACAATGAGCATATTCACGTTCTCCTTTTAAAAGAGTTTTATCTATTTTACAATAAATTAATCCAGATAGATAAACACCTTAAGCCATCCCTTGCCTAATTGTGTTAAGAGGAGGATGTAAAAAGTTTATAATTCCGAAAAGGATAAAAATCTTAAATCAAGATAATTCCATAATAGTAGCAGCAGAGCTCGTTATCGAGGTCATTTATGAAAGTCCGCTCTATACCATCTTCAAAAATGATTCTAACAAAGCAGAATCCACCTTCGAGAATAGAATGTCTTTCTTCAATGACCTCTCCGACACCCCATTCATGATTCTTTCTGTGTCTTACCCTGTCTCCAACTCTAAGGTACAGTCTCAAATAATCCTCCTTCTTAAAAATACCATAACAGAGAGACTAAACGCTATACCTGAAAATGGAGCAATATGTTCTTGAGTTTAGAGCATCCCTTTAGATTAGAATTATGGATATCAAACTTTTGAAACCGAAAGCTTCAGATATATGAGATCCTGTCTTTTTTCTTTCTATCAGAATCAGGAGAGGAAGGCTTTTCCTGGAAAGGATTTTTTCTGGTAGTTCTTTTTAAGCTTTCTATTCTCTTTGATACATCCCTGAAGGAAGAATCTATACCGTAAACTTCCATGAATAAATCATAGGCCTTTTCAGTATCACCATCCTTCTCATAAACATCAGCAAGCTCGTATTTCATGGCAAGATATTCCTCTGCCTTTCTGTCAAGCCCTCTTAAAGCCTCCTCAAGGGTCTCTATTGCAAGTTTATTGAAACCTTTCTCTTTATAACAAAGGGCAAGCATGCTCATGGATGGTATGAACCGTGCAGGATCTCTCCTTGAAAGCTGAAATTCTTTTATTGCATCATCTATAAAACCCATCTCCTTATAGGCAATACCAAGATTGTAATGAGTCTCAGAATCCTCTTCCTTAACCTGAGCCTCGAGACCCTTTTTAAACTCTTCAAATATATCCATTACTGAATCTGTAAGCTCTGGTTCTTTCTCTTCAATAATTTCTTCTGGTAATAAAGCCTCTGTCAGATTTATAAGCTCGGGCTCAAGCTCTTGAGAAAGGGATGGTGCAGAAATAGAAGACTCTTCCTTAATCCCGGGCTTAAAAGAGCTCTGCATCCTGAGGAGACTTTCAATCTTTTCCGCAATTTCCTCATCTTCCGGAAAAATGTTCTGCAGTTTTCTGTAAAGCTTAAGAGCTTCATCCATTAGACCCTGTTTTTCATAAAACTCTGCCTCAGTGAAGGCTTCGATATATTCATCCCTTAAAGGCTTTTCTCTTTCTACTCTTTCAGCAAGACTTTCTTTAGAAATCTCTTCTTCCAGCTCCGGACTTCCTGTTCCGATAGACTCTGTGAATACCACCAGTCTTGGATCATCAGGATTAATAGAAAGGGCCTCTCTCCTGTATTCCTCTGCCTCATCCATCATACCCTGCCTTCTATATATCTCACTTAGGGCAAGACATTCTGTTACAGCCATTTCTCTATCACCGATCTCTATGTAAAGCTGTTTGAGTTTCAGATGCACCTCAGGTTCCTGAGGATACTGAACTTTAAGTGCCTCCAGCCTCTTTCTTGCCTCTTCATATACTCCAAATTTAAGGTATATATCAGCCTCCTGAAGAAGTTCTTCAAAACCCTTCTCTTCTGTCCTGACTTTAATAACCTCAACCTCCTCTGAAGGTGTCTCAATCTCAAGTAGTTTTGTCCTTACATAAGGATCATCGGGCCTGATGGTCTGGGCCTCTCTATAACAATTTAAAGCCTCCGCAGTCATGCCAGAACTTAAATAAAAATCACCAAGATTTACAAGCTCCTCAAAGGCTTTATCAATATTTCCTGTGTCTCTGTATATAACAATTAATTTTCTCGTGCATTCTGCTGGCTCTATATCTTTAAGTTCTTCAAGAATTGATATTATTCCATTTCTGTCAAAAGAGATTATCTGGTCAAGTGATGGATATATGAGATTCCATGCCTCTTCCTTGCGGTCCTGTTTAAGATAAAGATTTGCCAGATACTTTTTCGCAATAACATTTGAAGGATCAAGTTCTATAAGCTTCTTCAGTTCACCTTCGGCTAATGATACATTGCCACCTTCTACAAGGACATTCACATACTGGGTGAGAAGATTCACATCATCAGGTGAGGTTTCAAGCAACCTCTTCAGGGTTTCAATCGCACCACGGTAATTACCCTGTTTCTGGTAAATCTCTGAAAGACCGAGATTTGCACCTCTCTCAGAAGGATTAATGGATATTGCTTTCTCATAATAATCCCTTGCTTTGTTAAGATCACCTGAATCCTGATAAAGCCTTCCTATTACACTGTACTGCTTCGCTGCCTCACCAGATAGACCCTCTTTATAAAAAAGGTCGGCCACCTTTATCCTCATCTGAAGATTGGAGGGGGAGAGGTTAAGAATTCTCTGATAAACATTAGCAAGCTCATCTCTCTTTTTTTCCCTGGCGAGCATATCAGCAGCAACTAGATAATACTTAATTGCCTCCGGCGTTAAACCCTTTTCCTCGCTCAGCTCACCAAGGGCGATGGTAGCCCTGTAATCGGAAGGATTTAGATTGAGTAATTTTTTATAAATTGCTTTAGCCTTATCGTAAAAACCCTGATCTCTGTATATTCTGGCACCGCGATGGTATATATCGACTGCTTTTCTTGTATCTCCTTTTTTGAGATAAAGATCTCCGAGCATATTGTAGATATTACCATCTTCTAAATCCAGCAGCTTTTCAAACTCAGAGATGGCTTTATCTATCTGGCCTTTCGCTAGATGTCTCTGCGCTTCCTTTATAATACCTGATTTATCCATTTTTTATAATATATCACATATGCGATCATTCTTAAAAGTGCTTCTTGAAAGTTTTATATCTTAATCTGCATAATTAATTATGATAAAGAAGTTACCAGACTTTCTTCCAGAAGGGCTCTATTTTATTGATGACGATCTTAGGATAAGATACGCAAATCCTGAGTTTGAAAGGCTAACCGGTTCAAAAAATGTAGTTGGAAAAGAGCTTAAAAGTGATCTAATTAGATATCAGGATGAGGCGGGTCACGCCCTGGAACTCTATGAGTTTCCAGCCTTCCTATGCTACCAGACTAAAAAAGAGGTAAGAAAAAATCTTTACATTATATCAGCTGGTGAAAGGATTCCTGTGGAGGAGAGGTGCAGACCAGTTTTTAAGGGTGAAAAATTAAGGGGTGTACTTTCTATAATAAAAGATCTCAATCAGGTGGTATCAGTAATTGAAAAAAATCTCTCAGAAAAAAGGCGCCAGAGCCTTATTCCCATCTGTGCATGGTGCAAGAAGGTAAGAACAGGCGATGATTTCTGGGAAAGCATAGAAAGTTATCTCATAAACTCAGGAGCAGGTAACATCACCCATGGTATTTGCCCTGATTGTGCAGAAAAGATATTTGAAAAAAAGGTCTACCTTGAAAGCTATCAGGATATATGCAGGGCAATAAGCAGCAGTCTCTCACTTAAGGAAGTCCTAAATCTAATAGTTACAAATGTTGTGAAGGTTCTAAAAGTAAAGGCCTGCATGCTAAGGCTTCTCAATAAGGAGACCAATAGACTTGAGGTGGCAGCACATTATGGATTGTCTGAAAAGTACATAAATAAAGGTCCGGTGGATTTTGACCAGACCATAAAGGAGTCGTTACAGGGTAAAACAATATCAATTTATGATATCACTCGCGATGAACAGGCAAGATACAGAAAAGAGGCAGAGCAAGAGGGTATAAAAAGCATTATCTCTGTTCCAGTAAAAGCCGGTAAGGAGATTCTTGGTGTACTGAGACTTTATACCTCAGAACCTGTACTATATCTAGAGGAAGATCTGAGATTCATACCGGCTATTGCCGTACAGGCATCTATTGCAATAGTAAATGCCAGGACTTTTGAACTTTCCCTTACTAAGGCGAAGGAATATCTGAGGGTATTTGAAGAGGTCACAAAGGCTGTAACATCAAAGCTAGAACTCCAGGATGTTCTCGATACAATTGTTAAAAAATTACCAGCTGTAATGGGTCTAAGGGCCGCAACGATAAGACTCTTAACTGAAGATGGCTCAAAACTAATACTTGTTGCATCTCATGGATTAAGCAGAAGGTATCTTGAACGAGGTCCTGTAGACCTTGAAGAAAATGTAAAAGAAGCACTTCAAGCAAAACCTGTTGCGATATCCGATGTCACGGTTGATCCAAGGGTAAAATATCAAAAAGAAGCTGAAGAGGAGGGGATAAAAAGCATGCTAACACTACCAATCATTGCCAGGGGCAAGGTTATAGGTATTCTCAGACTTCTGACAGATGTTCAGAGGCAGTTCTCTGAAGAAGAGATAAATTTTGCTGCATCTCTTGCAGAGGTATGCGGAATTGCTATTGATAATGCAAGGTTTTACAATAAAAAACCTTTACTTTAAGAGAAGTGACTTAACAACAGGTAAAATACCGCTACTGTTCTCTTTGATCACTTCATTCTGGCATAATTAATGCTAATAAAATAAATTTGCGGTCTTGACAGACCTTAACATACTGTATTAAGCTTTTTATGTTTCTGAATCTTAAAAGAAAGGGGGTGAAGAAAAAATGAGAATTATAGCAGTTATTGCAATGCTCGTAATCATAGCCTTCGCAGGTTTAGCCCTTGCTACACCACCTGGCAAGAATATCGAATATGCTGGAGGTACTGCCGGTAAAGTTATTTTTGATGGAAAAGCTCATGCAGACAAAGGTGCGAAATGCGCGGACTGCCACCCAAAGATCTTCCAGATGAAAAAAGGTGTAAAAATGACAGTGGCTGATCATGAAGGCGGAAAATTCTGCTTCGAATGTCATAACGGTACAAAAGCTTTCGGCAGCAAGGATAACTGTGCAAAGTGCCACAAAAAGTAATCCTCGGGGCCTCCTTCGGGAGGCCCTTTTTAATTATTAATGGACCTCTCAGGAAGACTAAAAAAAACCTTTTTTATATCTGCTTCAATATTTCTTGCCGAATGCACCGGTGGCCTGCTCAGTAACAGCCTTGCACTTCTAAGTGATGCCGGTCATGTCCTTACAGATACCTTTGCCATAGGATTAAGCCTCATAGCAGCCGAAATAGCAAAGAGACCTTCTGACTTCAGAGCAACCTACGGTTATCATAGATTCGGACTGATAGCAGCAGTGATAAATGGTGTTAGTCTTGTGGGAATTTCTATCTATATTTTTTATGAATCTTATAGAAGATTTCTCAATCCCCAGGATATAGAGCTCTACATAATGCTTCCTGTTGCATTTCTGGGACTGTTAGGAAATCTGTCGATGACATTGATTCTTGGAAAAGGGCATGAGGATCTTAATATAAAAAGTGCCTTGCTTCATGTGTTGGGAGATACATTATCATCAATAGCCGTAATAATCTCCGGCCTGCTGATCCATCTTACTGGATGGAGGATTGTTGATCCCTTAACAGGCATATTAATAGGTATTATAATAATCTTTGGCGGATTAAGGGTTATTAAAGAGGCACTCCACATATTTCTTGAACTAACACCTCCCGGATTTGAACCAGAAGAGATTGTGAGTGATATAAAAAATATATCAGGAGTCCTTGACATCCATGATGTCCATCTCTGGGCAATTACAAAAGGACAGATTGCCTTTTCATGTCATGTCTATGTAAAGGATCAGAAACTGAGCGAACTGGAGTGTCTAAGAAAAGAGATAGAGAAAAGATTAAAAGACAGAGGGATATCTCACATAATTATACAGTTTGAGTGTAAAGAATGTGAAGAGGCACAACTTTACTGCAAGTTATAAGCTTCTCAAGGCATACCTATGCCATCTATTAGAGTATTGCATTTAAGACATCTTGAGTTCTTCATATTTATCTTTAAAAGGGAAAAACCATATCTATGTATTAATAATTCCTTACAGCTGGGACAATAGGTATTCTCTCCTCCTTCTCCAGGAACATTGCCCTCGTAGACATATTTAAGTCCAGCATTAAGACCTATCTCCCTTGCTTTTCTAAGGGTGTTTACAGGTGTGCGGGGCCTATCAAGCATCTGGTATGTTGGATAAAACTGTGTGACGTGCCAGGGTATACCTGGGTCTATTGATTTTATGAACTCAGCAACCCATCTTAGAAATTCCTCTGAATCATTAAGACCTGGAATTATAAGGGTTGTAATCTCCACCCACACACCCAGCTCTTTCATAAGTCTTATTGTATTCAGCACAGGCTCTAACTTTGCGCCTGCTATTTTCCTGTAAAAATTATCATCTCCTTTAAGATCAATATTATTTCCATCAAGATAAGGAGCAATTTCTTTTATTGCTTCAGGAGAGGTATATCCGTTGCTCACAAAGACATTCTTTATACCCTTTTGCTTTGCCAGTCTTGCACAGTCGTAGGCAAATTCAAAGAATACTGTTGGTTCTGTATAGGTGTAGGAAATACTCTCACATCCATGAATTTCTGCCTCTCTGACGATCTCCTCAGGTGTAAGCTCCTCTCCAGGTATATCTTTATAGACCTTAGGATACTGGGATATCTCATAATTCTGGCAGTGCAGGCATTTGAAATTGCATCCAACTGTAGCTATAGAATAGGATCTGGAACCAGGATGGAAATGAAAAAGAGGTTTTTTCTCTATAGGATCAATGTGTCTTGCTATCACCTTACCGTACACTAGACTATAAAGTTTTCCATCTATATTTTCCCTGACAGCGCATATGCCCCTTTTACCCGGCGAGATGGTGCAGTTATGAGTACAGAGAAAGCACCTTACCTTATTTTCCTTAAGCCGTTCATAAAACATTGCTTCTTTCATAAGATGCTCCTATCCGCTGATATCAATGTCTCTGAAAAGAATATGAGGACTGCCTGTACTTCCATAAAATTTCAGATCATCTCCAACAGCAATAACCTTATCAAAAAGATCAATTACATTCCCGGCGATCATGGTCTCCTTTACAGCGAATGCTGGCTCACCCTTTACAATCCATAATCCCGATACACCAACAGAGAAATCACCTGTTACAGGATTTCCTGTATGCATTCCCATCACATCAAGTACATAAAGCATCTCACTTTCTGCATTTATTAACTGAGAAAAGGAAAGAGGTCTGGCCTTCTCTGAAGGTGCAATAAAAAGATTTGATATGCCAACCGATGGCGGATCCAGATAACCTTTCCTTGATGCATTACCAGTACTTACAGATGAAAGTCTTTTTGCTGTGTAAGTATTGTGGAGATATCCTTCGAGGATTCCCTCTTTTATAAGAGGGGTAATTCTTGAGGCAACTCCCTCCCCATCAACTGGTCTCGTGCCCAGTCTCCTGGGAATAAGACCATTGTCCACAATATCTATAATTGAACTGAATACCTTCCTGCCAAGCTTATCTTGAAGCATAGACTTTCCCTTTATTATAGAATCTGCCTGAAAGGATGAGGAGAGAAATCCTAAAAATTCTGAAGCCACAGACTGGTCAAAAAGCAAAGCAGCCTTTCTGGAGGAAAGTTTTCTTGAACCAAGAAGAGAAACAGCCTTTTTCGCTGCCCTCTGGCCAAGTTCTTTCACAGAAAGGTCACCAAAAAATCTGCTCGCCTCAAACTCCCAGGTACTCTGGCTCTCACCTTTATCCTCAGCAACAACCATAATCTGTGAAATGGCAGATGTAGAGCTGTAACTTACATTAATACCATAAGAATTAACTATCGATGTTCTCAAGGTAGTAACGCTAAGAGATGCCTTCCTCGTCTTTTTAATTCTTTTGTCAAAAGAAAGGGCTGATTTTTCCAGCTCCATTACAGTACTGACTAGTAACTCGCTGCTTATATTTTCAATAACTGGATCAAATATCTCGAGGCTTTGAGAGAATACCGATGGTTCCGGTATCGTGAGATATTCATCAGGAGCAACAAACCTTGAGAACTCGATTGCCCTTGCGAGAACGGATTCATAATCTTCTCCTATGGTTGAATAGGCAAAACCGAGCCTGTCACCATGAATTATCCTTATTCCATAACCTGAAAGGTCTGCATCCTCAATGCCTTCTATTTCCTGATCCTTAACCTCGACGGCTCTACTTCTTCCCTCAAGGATATATACTTCCACCTGGTCAATTCCCTTAGACCTTGCCTTCTTCAGAATATCCTGTGCAAAAGAAGTATTAATCTTCATAATAGGTTGCCGATGCTGTATCAGATTCCCAGACTGTCACCGCAGTAACCCTGACGTCATCCCTGTTTACCTTTTTCTTCATTGAATCGTAAATCCACTTTGCAATATTTTCAGAGGAAGGATTCTTTTCTGTAAAAGGAAAGACATCATTAAGGAATTTATGGTCAAGCAGTGAAAGAATATCCTTCAGGTGTTCCTTGAGTTCATGGAAATCTATTGCTATATCTATCTCATTAAGCCTTTCGGCAACCACAAAGACCTGAACCCTCCAGTTATGACCATGAAGTTTTTCACATTCACCCTGATAACCCCTTAGCTGATGGGCTGCCGAAAAATTATCCTCAATCATGAGCTCATACATAAGACCTCCCGATTAAAGAGTCTTTCTGAATATTGCTATATAGGGAAGGTTTCTATATTTATTGTCATAATCAAGCCCGTAGCCAACAACATACTCATTTGGAATAAAAAACCCCCTGTAATCGATCGGCACATCTACAATTCTCCTCTCTTTTTTATCAAGAAAGGCACAGATCTTCAGGCTCTCAGGTGAGCGCTGGAGTATCCTCTCCCTTATAAAATTAAGAGTAATACCCGTATCAACAATGTCTTCTATCAGAAGGACATGCCTGTTTTCAAGGGGCTCTCTAACATCATAATATACCTTTATCTCTCCGGTTGTCTGAGTCTTAACATAGCTTGAGGCTATTATGAAGTCCACTGTAAGTGGAACCTTTATATGCCTTACAAGATCAGAAAAAAATATGAAGGCTCCTTTGAGAATACCTATTGCTAGAATCTCCTTTCCAGCATAATCTCTTGTGATCTCCTCTGCTAAGGCCTTTACCCTTTCCTGAATCTGTTCTGGTGTAAAAAGGGGCTTTCCGATAACCATCTTCACATCCTTTCTGGTGCCTTAACACCGAGAATTTCAAGTCCTTCTTTAAGAATTATACCAACTACCTCTGCAAGACAAAGCCTTGCAAGGGTAAGGTCTCTGTCATCGGTTATAAATCTGTATTTATTGTAATAAGAATGGAAAAGTCCTGCAAGTTCCTGGAGATAAAAGGTTATCCTGTGCGGTTCAAGAGTCCTCAGCGCTACTTCAAAAACAAAAGGATAGAAGATCAATTTTTTTATTAATCTTGTCTCTTCCTGAAGATCGAGAAGCTCAACCCTTGCCTGGCTGACTCGACTCAGGTCAATTCCCTGTTCCACTGCATACCTGAATATGCTCTTTACCCTTGCGTGGGCGTACTGTACATAATAGACTGGATTTTCAGGGGATTGTCTCTTGGCAACCTCTATATCAAAATCAAGATGGCTATCAGGGCTTCTTGTGAGAAAGATAAATTTTGTAGTATCCGTTCCGACCTCATCCATTATCTCCCTTAAAGTGACAAATTCCCCCGCCCTTTTCGACATCTGTACGGGCTTTCCACTCCTCAGGAGATTAACCATCTGCACCAGATAAACCTTCAGCCTCTCTTCAGGATAATCAAGTGCCCTGAGTACTGCCCTGAGTCTCGGTATATAGCCGTGATGGTCAGCACCCCATATGTTTATAAGCAGGTCAAATCCCCTGTCAATCTTATTTTTATGATAGGCTATATCAGAGGTAAAATAGGTATAATCTCCATCACTCTTTCTGAGAACCCTATCCTTATCGTCACCGAACCTTGAAGAAGCAAACCAGAGGGCCCCATCCTTCTCATAGATGTAATGCTTTGACTTGAGGGCATCAAGACTTTTCTGGACATCGCTCCGTCTGTACAGCTCTGCTTCACTCTGGTAGCTATCAAAAAATACTCCAAAGGCATTCAGGTCTTCTTTTATTCTCTCCATCATCATAGATACAGAGGTTTTAATAAAGAATTCTGCCACTTCATTAAAAGAGCTATCTCTGTATGCAGGTCCTATGTCTTTTAATATTCTCGAAGCGATATCCTTCACATATTCTCCCCTGTAACCCTCCTCAGGAAAAGGATATGCTGCTCCGAGGAGTTCCTTGTATCTTGCAAATACACTCTCTCCAAAGAGACTTACCTGTCTGCCAGCATCATTTATATAATATTCAGCGGTCACTGAATAGCCAGCTCTCCTCAGAATATTCACAATCGCCATTCCAGTGGCTGCACCCCTTCCGTGACCGAGATGAAGCGGTCCGGTGGGATTGGCGCTCACAAATTCAACATTAATCTTTTGATAAGAATCTTTCTTTCTTAGTAAGGCTGATTCATCTCCAATTGCCATACGCCTCATCCAGTTGTATAAATAATCCTTTGAAAATCTCAGATTAATAAAACCTGGACCTGCAATCTCGGCAGATTGAAAAAATCTCGAACTTAATCTTTTTATAATCTCGGAAGCTATTTCCTTTGGAGGTTTTTTGATGAGCTTTGCAAGAGACATTGCCTGAGGAGTGGCAATGTCCCCCATATTTTCATCAGGTGGTATCTCGATCTCAACCGATGAAACTGGTGCTATCTCCTTTATAATCTTTTCTAACTCTTCTATTGCTTCTATCATTACTCATTCCTGTTTAACTTCCACTACCCTGTTTGAGTCATCAAGTATTAAAACTTTTGGCCTGAAGTTTTTGAGTTCATTCTCATCAAGGTACGCATAGCTGAATATTATAACCCTGTCACCGGGCATGCCCTTTCTTGCAGTAGGACCATTGAGGGCAATAATACCCGAGCCTCTTTTGCCTTCAATAACATAGGTCTCAAAGCGCTCACCGTTATTAAGATTACTTATCATTACCTGTTCATAAGGAATGAGACCAGCCTGGTCCATAATATCCCCATCAATGGTTATACTTCCCTCATAAAAAAGATTACTCTCAGTAACTGTAGCAAGGTGAATTTTTGACCTCAGGACACAGCGAAGCATAAATCTATTCTATTATCCTTGGTACCCTGAAGAAATTATCCACCCTGTCGGGAGCATTCCTTAAAGCATCTTCAGATAAAAGGGATGACTCCACCCTGTCATCCCTGAAGACATTTTTAAGTGGAATAACATGGGAGGTCGGTTCTATTTTTGACGTATCAAGCTCATTCAGTTTTTCCATATAAGTAAGTATATTGCTGAGCTGAAGGGAAAACCTCTCTTTCTCCTCTTCAGAAAGGGAAAGCCTGGCAAGATGGGCTATGTGGCTTACTTCCTCAAGCGAAATCTTCATCCAAGCCTCTCAAGATTAGCAAATTTCACCGCAAGTCTCTTTATACCAACAGAGGGGAAGTTAACCATAATCTTCTTGTCATCTCCTTCTCCATAGCAATCTCTAACAACACCGATACCCCACTTTGGATGTCTGACCCTGCAGCCTGCTGGATAGGCTATTTCAGCAATCACTGCCTCTTTCCTTGGCTGAGCTATCTGTACATCCCTGACCTTCTCGAAAAGATAACAGCAGTTCTTCGGAATCTCACTAACAAATCTTGATGGTTCCTGCTGCTGAAGTTTAGAATATAGGCGCCTCTGCTTTACCGAGCTTAGTAAAAGCAGATCCTTTGCCCTCGTCATCGCAACATAAAAAAGCCTTCTTTCTTCAGAAAGATCTTCCGGAGTCTCAGCAACCTTAAAATAAGGAAGTATGCCTTCTTCAAGACCTATAATAAATACCACAGGAAACTCAAGTCCTTTAGCAATATGAATTGTCATGAGTGAAACAGCATCCTGAGCTGGCAGGTCATCAAGGTTTGTAAAAAGTGAAACCCTGTCCAGAAAATCCCTTACAGAATATCCCTCTGCAGATGCAAGAAGCTCCTCTATATTCTCTAATCTTTCTTCTTCGAGGCCTTCTGTATAGCCAGTTGCATTAATTATAAACCTGAGCGTTTCCTCTGCGCTGCCCTCTCTGAGAGATGAAAGCTCCTCAACCAGCTTAATAAATTCTATGAGCTTTTCCCTTGAAGTGGATACAAGAATATCAGACCTTGCTACATTTTTTAGAGCTTCAAAAAGACTTATGCCTTTTTTCTTGGCCTCCTGTTCGATCTTTGAAAGCGTCGCCTGACCTATGCCCCTCTGGGGAACATTTATGATTCTTCTGAGACTTATATTATCATTGTTATTAACAGCAAGCTTAATATAAGCAAGGATATCCTTTATCTCCTTTCTCTGATAAAAACTCATTCCACCCACTATCCTGTAAGGTATACCCTCTGATCTAAAGGCCTCTTCAATTGGCCTCATCAGCACATTCAACCTGTAAAGTACAGCAAAATCGCTGAACTGGTATCTACCTTTAAGGAAAAGATCCTTTATTGTCTTTGCAACATACTTTGCCTCATCTATCTCATTTGTGAGTCCCGCATAACATACCTTCTCACCTGCACCCCTGTCTGTCCAGAGCCTCTTTTCCTTTCTGTTTTCATTTTTTGATATTACAGCTCCTGAAACATCAAGGATATTTTGAGTGGAACGGTAATTCTTCTCAAGCTTTATGACCTTTGCATCGGGAAAATCCTTTTCAAAATTTATAATATTGCCAACATTTGCACCCCTGAATTTATATATGCTCTGATCATCATCACCAACAACACATATATTCCTGTGTCTTTCAGCAAGAAGTTTTAATAAATTATACTGGGCAATATTGGTATCCTGGAATTCATCTACAAGAATATAAGAAAAAAGTTCCTGATATCTCTGGAGTATCTTTGGCTCTTCCCTGAATAGCTTTACAGTTAGAAAGATAAGGTCATCAAAATCCAGTGCATTGGCTCTTTTCAATTCCTCCTGGTATCTCCTGTAAATTTTAGCAAGCCTCTCGTCAAAACCATAACTATCCCCTGATGTAATAAACTCCTCGGGGCTGATCAGGCAGGCCTTGAGATAACTTATCCGGGAGGCGATACCCCTGTAAAGGGCTTCATACATCCTGAATTCTTTAAGTATCTGCCTTATGAGATGGCACTGATCCTCTTCATCATAAATGCAGAATTCCGGAGTATATCCAAGTGCCTTTATCTCCTTTCTCAATATCTTGCTACATTGAGAATGGAAGGTACCTATCCAGGATGATGGACAGTCCGTTTTTAGTATCTCCCTTATCCTGGATTTCATTTCATCAGCAGCCTTGTTTGTGAATGTTACCGTGAAGATTGATCCTGCAGGTATTTTTTTGTTCTTTACGAGATAGGCATATTTGTAGGTTATAACCCTGGTTTTTCCGCTTCCTGCACCTGCCAGAACAAGCAGCGGACCCTTACAATGTAAAAGGGCCTCTTTCTGTTGCAGATTAAGGTCATCAAGGAATGAAGGCGTCTTAGACATTAATTAATTTTAACAGAATCTTAATCCTTATGGCAAGAAGTATGTTATAATTTTTTATGGCTATTTTAGAGATAAAGAAATTCCCTGATGAAGTCCTAAAGAGGAAGGCCCTTCCTGTTGAAGAGATAGATAGCAAGCTCCAGAGACTTATAGATGATATGATAGAGACTATGTATGCTGCTCCTGGAATTGGCCTTGCTGCCCCTCAGGTAGGAATATCAAGAAGATTAATAATTGTGGATGTAGGCTACAGGAATGGCAGATCCTCTTTGATAACTATTATTAATCCTGAATTAACACTTTCGCAGGACCTCATTGATTCAGAGGAAGGTTGTCTCAGCCTGCCGGGTCATGTGGTAAATCTTAAAAGATCTGCCAGGGTTATAGTAAAGGGTCTTAACAGAGATGGAAAACCAATTGAGCTAGAGGCAGAGGGGTTACTGGCAAGGGCACTGCAGCATGAGATAGACCATCTTGATGGAATACTCATTCTAGATAGACTTGGACCATTCAGAAGAGAGCTCCTTAAAAAGAAGATTTTAAGAGAAAGACGGGATTCCAGATTATAATGGGTTTAATTTTTTTTGGAACACCTGAATTTGCTGTTCCTTCGCTGAAGGTCCTTCTTGAAAATGAAATAGTAAGTCTTGTAATAACCCAGCCCCAGAAATTCAGGAGAGATGGAACGCCCATACCCATTCCTGTCAAGGAACTGGCAATTGAAAGAAATATTCCGGTACTACAGCCTGAAAGGATAAAGAACCCAGAATTTATAAATATACTGAAAAGATATCAACCCGAGTTTATCATTGTCGTTGCCTATGGGAAGATACTTCCACCGGAGATTCTCAGAATTCCTGAAAGATATGCCATAAATGTCCATGCATCTCTTCTTCCAAAATACAGAGGTGCTGCACCTATTCAATGGTCAATTATTAATGGTGAAAGGATAACAGGAATTACTACAATGGTGATGGATGAGGGACTTGATACAGGTAATATACTCCTTCAGGAAAAAATTGAAATAGGAGAGGATGAAGATGCAGTCAGCCTGTCAAAGAGGCTTTCCGAGCTTGGAGCAGGATTGCTTCTTAAGACAATAAACGAAATAAGAAAAGGTAATATTATTCCAAGACCACAGGTGGGAGAGCCATCCTATGCACCACCGCTAAAAAAAGAGGATGGACTTATTAACTGGAAGAGATCTGCCAGGGAAATTTATAACCTAATAAGAGGCACACAACCCTGGCCGTGTGCCTATACCTTTCTTGAAGGAGAAAGACTAATAATAACAAAGGCCTCAGTCATTGAAGGCAAAGGCGAACCAGGCAGGATAGAGTCTACAGAAAAAGCTTTCATAATCGGTACTGGAGAAGGTCTTCTCAATATTGTTGAAATCAAGCCAGAGGGCAAAAGAGCAATGGATGGAGTGGCATTCCTAAGAGGAAGAAGGCTCCAGAGGGGGGTTATCCTTGGCAAGTAGTTACAGGATAATGCGGGGTTTCGTTCTGAAGATGCTATATCCTGTATTCATGTTCATAGGGGTATTTTTTAAGTCAAAAAAGGAATCCCTCCAGTCACTTATAATAAGATTAAACAACCTGCTTGTACGGTTAGAAAAAATCTCTGCAAAGAAAATATTATTACTGCTTCCCCATTGCATCCAAATAAATGAATGTGCTATAAGACTCACCCATAATATAAAACTTTGCAGGGGATGTGGCAGGTGCGAGATAAAAGATCTAATTGAGATTGGAGACAGATATGGTATAAATCTCTTTGTTGCTACCGGAGGAACACTTGCAAGACGGATTGTCAGGGATGTCATGCCTGAGGCAATAGTGGCTGTTGCCTGCGAAAGGGACCTCTCAAGCGGGATGGTTGATACCTACCCTTTACCCGTAATAGGTATTCCAAATGAAAGACCCTTTGGTCCCTGCATGAATACCAGGGTGGATCTCAGCCTTGTAAAAGAAGCTATAGAATTTTTATCATATAAAAAAGAAAGTTAAACTGCGTTCTTAAAAAATTTCCTGAAAAAGGTAAGGATATGGCATTTTCTTTGAGAAATTCAGAAAGGACTGTAATGATAGCACCTTCTATTCTCAGCGCTAATTTTCTTAAACTTGAAGAAGAACTAACAAAAACAGAAGAGGCAGGGGCTGATATGCTCCATATTGATATAATGGATGGTCATTTTGTCCCCAATATTACCATAGGACCTTTCGTGGTAGAATTCATAAGAAAGGCAACAAAACTGCCTCTTGATGTCCATCTCATGATTGAAGAGCCAGACAGGTATATAAAAGACTTCATATCTGCTGGTGCAGACTGGATTACAGTGCATTATGAAGCCCTTAAACATCTTCACAGAACTATAAACTGGATAAGAGACAGTGGAGCCAAACCCGGTGTTTCCCTCAATCCCGCTACGCCTATCTGGAGCCTGAATCATATCCTTCATGATATTGATATGGTTCTCATCATGTCAGTAAATCCTGGATTTGGTGGTCAGATTTTCATACCTCAGAGTCTTGAAAAGATAAAAATCCTCAAAGAAATGATAAGGGAAAGGGGACTCCATACACTTATTGAGGTTGATGGTGGAATAAAGATTGATAATGCAAGAAAGGTTGCTGAAGCAGGTGCTGATATACTTGTAATGGGTTCAGGTTTTTATAATTCAAAGGATTATAAATCACTGATGAAGGAGTTAAGGGAAGTACTTGAAGGCTGAAGAAATTTTCAATAAAGCAGAAAAATTAAGAGAACGGGCAGAATATAAAAAAGCCCTTCAATTATATAAAAAGGCTTTGATAAATTCCACAAAAAAGGGTGATAAAGAGGCAATACTCTCAACAACGCTCTCAATGGCTGACACCCTTAGAATGCTCGGTGAATTTAATAAGGCTATTGAATATTACAGAAAAGGTTATGATCTTTCAAAGAAACTTAATGACAGGATAGCTTTGGCTGATTCACTCACAGGTAGAGGCCTGAGTCTCAGGGCACTTGGATACTGGAAGGAAAGCATAAAATATTTCAGAAAGGCAAGACTCTTATACAAAAGACTTAATGACAGAAATGGCATTGCCTTTACCCTCTGGGCTGAAGGAGTAAGTTTGAGGATAAAAGGTGACCTTGACGGTGCAATGAAACTTCTCAAAAAAAGTCTGAAGATGTTTACCTCCAAAGAAGCCAGGGCTTACTGTTTAAACAGTCTCGGCGGAACCTCGAGGGTAAAGGGATTTTATGAGCAATCACTGAGATACTACAGAAAGGCTAATGGTATTTTCAAAAAAACAGAGGATAAATTCGGGCTTGCCTATTCTCACTGCGGAATAGGAAATGCCCTGAGGATGAAGGGAGATTACAAAAAAGCTATTTCCCATTTTAACAGGGCATTAAGCCTTTACAGAATAATTGGTGACAGGGTAAGCTCAGCCTATACCCACTGGAGTCTTGGTATGGTTTATCTGTTCAAAAAGAACCTTGAAAAGGCAGAAAAGAATTTTAAAAAGGCAATATCTTTTTTCAGGTCCACAAAGGACAAAAGAGGAATGGTATACGGACTTACAGGACTCTGCCAGATAGATATCCTGAAAGGTAGGCTGTCTGGTGCTTTAAAAAAATTGCAGAAGGCCTACGCGCTTACCAGGGAACTGGAAATAAAACTGGAGGAAGGTTATATCATTTCAATTCTCAAAAAAATGCTTGAACCTGAGGATTACAAACCTCTGGAGATACCCTGATATGTTCACAATCCCCAATTTCATAACCCTTTTAAGAATCTTCCTTGTGCCTTTCTTTGTCATGTCAATTGTCTATAAAAGGTTTGACCTGGGTTTTTATGTTTTCCTGCTAGCCGCTTTAACGGATGCCCTTGATGGCCTCATTGCGAGGCTTAAGAACCAGAAGAGCAGACTCGGTGCATTTCTGGATCCCCTTGCAGATAAACTTTTACTCCTCACAGCCTTTCTATCTCTTACAATCCTTGAGCTCATTCCTAAATGGTTGACCGTGATCATCATAAGCAGAGATCTCATAGTGGTTATTGGATGGATATCCCTTTATATCCAGACCGGCTCTACAAGGGTTGAGCCTTCCGTTCCGGGAAAACTCTCTAATACATTACAGGTAATAACCATTGTTTCTGTACTGATTAACCTGAATTTCTCAATATTTAATGAGGTATTAGAGACCCTGTATGTCCTTACATCCTTTTTTGCTATTTTTTCATGTATACATTATATACTGAGAGATATAAAGGCCTATGAGCAATCAAGTCGTAATTGAAGAAATAGAAGAGAAAAGCCCTGCTGAAAAGGCAGGTCTGAAGAAAGGAGATATCCTTATTTCTATAAACGGCATGAAGATAAGGGATGCAATTGATCTTCTCTTTTACGGAAATGAACCGATTTTATATATAAAAGTTAGAAGAAATAATAAAAGTATTGATTTCAACATAGAAAGAAGAGAAAGAAGGGATCTCGGTATCAAGGTTAATGCCTTTCCTGTCAAAAGGTGCAGAAACAGATGCATCTTTTGTTTTGTTGATCAGCTCCCGAAGGGACTTAGAAAAACCCTTTACATCAAGGACGACGACTACAGATTATCCTTTCTTTACGGAAACTTCGTAACCCTTACAAATCTGAGTGATGAAGACAGGATAAGGATTAAAGAACAACACCTGAGTCCCCTTTATATATCAGTTCACCATACTGATAGAAAAAAAAGAAATATCATGCTGGGCAATCATGATGCGCCTGATATCCTTAAAGAAATAAGAGATTTTGCAAAGGCAAAGATAAAGATGCACTGCCAGATAGTTCTATGCCCAGGGTACAATGATGGAGAGGAACTGAGAAAGACCGTACTGGATCTTACAAGGCTCTATCCCTATGTAAATTCTATAGCTGTGGTACCGGTCGGAATAACAAAGTACAGTAAAAGTTCTCTGAGTCCTGTAAACAAGGAAGATGCCATTAAAGCAATAGAGATAGTTGAGGCTCTTGACAGGAGATTTAAAAAGAGATACGGAAGACACATTGTTTATGCAGCAGATGAGTTATATATAAAGGCAGGAGTCCCTCTACCTGATGTAAAAAGATATGAAGAATTTCCCCAGCTTGAAAATGGTGTAGGACTGGTAACCCTTTTCCTGCATAAGGCACGTAAATTTAAAAAACCTGTACATCATCCTAAAAAAAGGATTATTACCTTTACAGGAGAGGCCTTTTATCCTTTTCTCCGTAACATAATTGAAAAGTTTAAAACAGAATGGAGACTCCCAATTGATCTTTTCATGATCAAGAACAGATTCTTTGGTGAAACTGTTACCGTAGCAGGGCTTCTTACAGGAAGGGATATAATAGAAGGTCTTGCAGATAAAGTTGACAGGGGTGATTACTTACTCATACCTGATGTAACAACAAAGGATGGAGGAGACGAATTCCTTGATGGTCTGACAGTCAGTGATATATCAAGAGCATTATCAGTTGATGTATTTAAGATAGACTCCTCGCCAGAAGGTCTTATAAAGGCACTGGAGGTGATAAGATGACCATTACAGGTAAGACAAAGATAACAGGTCTTATTGGCTATCCTGTAGAACACAGCCTTTCACCGCTTATGCACAACAGAGCCTTCCATACCTTGGGGCTCGATTACTGCTATGTAACCTTTCCAGTTGAACCCTCAAGACTTGAGGATGCTGTCAAGGGTATAAGGGCACTGGGACTTAAAGGTGTTAATGTAACAGTACCTCATAAAGAGGCAGTGATAAAATTCCTTGACAGTATAGATGACGAAGCAGCTGAGATTGGAGCGGTAAATACAATAGTGAATAAGGAAGGACTTCTCCTTGGATACAACACTGATGGAAAGGGATTTATGGCATCCCTTAATGAAAATTTTGTTACAGTAAAAGGCCGTAGGGTTTTTCTCGTAGGAGCGGGCGGAGCTGCAAAGGCAGTTGCTTATTATCTAAGCAAAGAGGCAGAAGAAGTTCTGGTTTATGATATTGACACAAGGAAGGCAGAAGCCCTGGCAGAGGGATTAAAAAAAAATGTTAAGGTCTCTGAGAATAACTCTGCCATTAAAGATGCCGATATAATAATAAATGCAACACCTCTCGGGCTCAAGCCTGATGATCCTGCACCTGTAGAAACTTCTTTATTAAGAAAAGGTCAGGTCGTATGCGATCTCATATATAAAAAAACAAAACTTCTCAAAGAGGCTGAATTAAGAGGCTGTTTAGCTATTGATGGTCTTGGTATGTTGTTGTGGCAGGGTGTTTTTGCCTTTGAACTCTGGACAGGCATAAAACCACCTGTTGAGATAATGAGAAAGGCATTACTTGAATCTGCAAATTAATTTTTTAGATCTCTTCCTTACACTTTTTCAGTTCGGCAAAAGAAAAATGATCATTACTATTTAAAATCATGTATGCTATAATTAAATGTGAAGAAGTTAGGTCTAATCCTGTTCTTTATAATCTCACTAATCATGTGGATTCTTTTTCTTGAAAATCAAAGTACCTTTAAAAATGAACCACTCACTCTACAGGAATTAAGGGATGTAAAGATAGATACAGAAGGTCCTTCAGGAAAACTCTGGAGACTTGAAGCAGAAAGGGCTGTTCTGGAGAGCGATGATAGCGCCATTCTCTATGACATAAAATTCTTTTCTGATAAAAGAGGCATAGAACTAAAAGCACCTTATGGAAGGTATGAGCTAAATAAAGGGCTGGCTGAGATAAATGGTGGTGTACTCATCAAGCTTACTGATGGTTCAGAGGCAAGGATAACTTCGCTGAGAATCGAAAAGGGAGTTATTAAAAGTGAAGAGCCGGTTATAATAAGAAAAGGAAACATTATACTAAGAGGAAGGGGTATTATATCAGATTCAGATAGTAATATCAGAATCCTGAGAGATGTAAGGCTTGAAATAAAATGAAAGAAATTTTAGGCATATTATTAATAATATTTACTTTTTCAATTTCTCAGGCAGCTGAAGAAAAAAAGTCCATAGTAATAACCTCTGAAAGTCTTACCATAAACAAAAAAGAAAATCAGGCAATATTCAGCGGCAGGGTTATTGCAAAAAAGGATGAACTTACAATTTTTGCTGACACCATGATCGTTTATTATGATAATACAGGCACAAAGGTTGAAATAATAGAGGCCACAGGAAACATAAAAGTTTTAAAGGGTACAAGAACAATCCTCTCAGAAAAGGCAGTCTACAAAGCAGAAGAAGACAGCATTACGTTCACAGGTGAGCCTGTTGCTATGGATGGTAAAAATATTATAAAAGGTGATAAGATAATATATTATATCTCTGAAGACCGTTCTGTTGTTTCTAACAGCAAGGTTTTTTTAAAGGAATCTGTTCAGTGATGTTCCAAGCAAAAAATCTGACCAAGAGATACGGTTCAAGACCTGTCGTTATAGACATAAGTCTTCAAGTAAACAGAGGTGAGATTGTAGGGCTTCTCGGTCCTAATGGAGCAGGAAAAACCACAACATTTTACATGCTTATAGGTGTCATAAAATGTGACAGCGGGGCTGTCCTTCTTGATGGTGAAGATATAACAGGCTATCCCATGTATTTAAGGGCTAGAAAGGGTATAGGATATCTACCTCAGGAACCTTCAATATTCAGAAAACTTACAGTTAGAGAGAATATTAAGGCTGTTCTTGAATTCACGGAGGTTGATAAAGAAGGGCTTGATAAAAGAGTTAATGAAATTATTGAAGAGTTCAAATTGAAGGAATTTTCCGAAAGGGAAGGTTACAGGCTCTCAGGAGGAGAAAGGAGGAGGACAGAGATTGCAAGGATGCTCAGCCTTTCACCCTCTTATGTGCTCTTTGATGAACCCTTTGCTGGCATTGACCCCATAACTATAACAGAGCTAAAAAAAATGATAAACTATATCAGGGAAAAAAATGTAGGTATAATAATCACAGATCACAATGTAAGAGATACCCTTTCAATAACAGATAGGGCATACATCATAAATGACGGCAGGATACTGGCGCATGGGACTCCTGAGGAATTGATTAAAAATGAGAGTGTTAAGAAAATCTATCTTGGAGAGGAGTTCAATCTCTGATGCCTATTGAGAGCAGGCTTGACATACGGCTTACCCAGAAGCTGATTCTTACGCCCCAGCTCCAGCAGGCAATAAAACTTCTCCAGATGCAAAAGCTGGAGCTTGTTGAGGCATTAAATCAGGAACTAATTGAAAATCCTTTTCTTGAAGAACTTAATGAAGTAACTGATGAACCAATATCAGCCGAAGCCCATGATATCACGGCTGAGGAAACAGAAAGTCCTCTTGAGAGGCTATTAGAGTTCAGCGTTGATGAATATTTTGAAGAGCGAGCAAGTGATGGAAGAGATCTTGGATATTTTAATCCCGGAACAGTAGAGACACCATCCTTTGAGAAATTTGTCAGCAGAAAACCCGATCTGGCAGAGCATCTTCAGTGGCAGCTCATGCTCTCACATGAATCAGAGGAAGTGAAAAAAGCTGGAGAGATCATTATTGGAAACATAGATGAAAATGGTTATCTCAGAGCCTCAATTGAAGAACTTATTGCCCTTTCAGGGCTTCCTGAGGAGGTTGTAAGAAAGGCAGTTGAATTGATCCAGACATTTGATCCTCCAGGTGTGGGAGCAAGAGATTTAAAAGAATGTCTTCTCATACAGGCAAGGTATCTGGGACTTAAAGATTCCCTTGTAGAAAAGATTATTCTAAATAATCTTGATGATCTTGAAAAAAAGAGATTTATCAATATAGCTAAGCAATACAATGTATCTATTGATGAGGTGAATCAGGCTGTAAAAATTATTCAGGGATTTGACCCGAAACCAGGCAGGAATTACTCATCACAGGAACCAACTTATGTCGAACCAGATGTATTTATAATTAAAGATGATGAAGAGTACAGGATAATACTTAATGATGATGGAGTTCCAAGATTCAGGCTTAATGAAAAATACAGGCAATTACTTATGAACAAGGCCCAGCTAACAAAAGAAGAACGTCAGTTTCTTGAGGATAAACTCCGCTCTGCAATGTGGCTCATAAAAAGTCTTGATCAAAGAAACAGGACGATATACAGGGTAACAGAAAGCATCCTGAATTTTCAGAGAGAATTCTTTGACAGGGGTGTTGATTATCTCAAACCTTTGACCCTTAGACAGGTAGCTAAGGAACTAGGCATGCACGAAAGTACAATAAGCAGGGTCACATCCAATAAATTTCTCGCCTGTCCTCATGGTATATTTCCTTTCAGATTTTTCTTCAGCAGCGCATTGCAGGGTGACTCAGGTGAAGTCTCATCTACCAAGGTAAAGGAATTGATAAAAAAGATAATTTCTGAAGAAGATCCCAGAAATCCTTTGAGTGATCAGCAGATAGTGGAAATATTGAAGAATTCAAATATTCACATAGCTAGAAGGACTGTTTCAAAATACAGGACAGAATTAAAAATACTTTCTCAGAATCAGAGAAAGATATTAGAAAAAAAGGAGGAGCTATGAACATCATCGTCACCGGTAGGAATCTTGAAATTACTCCAGCATTGAGAGATTATGCTGAAAAGAAGATTGCAAAGTTTGAACGCTATCTTTCAAACATCACTGAGGCTATCATTACTCTCAGCATCCAGAAATACCAGCACAAGGCGGAGGTTCTCATTAAGGCGAATGGCTATATGATTCAGGCTGAGGGTGTTACAGGAGAAATCTATTCCTCCATTGATGAAGTGGTTGAAAAACTTGAAAAACAGATAAAGAAATATAAGGAAAAGATAAATTCTCATAGAAAGGGTGAAAATAAGGCCTCTACAGCTGTCACCGGCTCAGGTTCAGAAAAAGAGCCAAGGATAATAAAAATAAAAAGATTTGATATAAAACCAATGAGCCCTGAAGAAGCAGCTATGCAGATGGAACTTCTTGATAAAAATTTCTTTGTCTTTGAAAATGAAAGAACAGGACAGATGAATGTAATTTACAAAAGAAATGATGGAAATTATGGTCTTATAGAGCCAGCGAAATAATCTCTCACGGGCTGAGGTTTAAAGTTTTGCCTCAGCCTTAAAACAATCTTCATCTTAATCCCAGTACATCCTGCATATCATAAAGTCCGGGTGATTTAGAGACCAACCACCGTGCTGCCCTCAAAGCTCCCTTAGCAAAGGTATCCCTGCTTGATGCCCTGTGGGTGATCTCTATCCTTTCCCCTATCCCACCAAAAAGGACTGTATGTTCACCCACTATATCTCCAGCCCTTACAGTCTGGATGCCGATCTCCTTTTTACTCCTCTCACCTATCATTCCTTTTCTTTCATAAACAGCCACCTCTTCAATATTTCTTCCAAGTGCATCAGCTATCACCTGAGCCATCTTCATAGCAGTACCGCTTGGTGCGTCTTTTTTTAATCTGTGATGTGCCTCAATAATTTCCACATCATATTCATCGCCCAGAACTACTGCCACATCCCTTAGAACTTTTAGCAAAAGATTCACTCCAACACTCATATTTGGAGCCACCACACAGGGTATCTTAACTGCAAGACTTCTTAATTCCTCCAACTCTTGTTTTGAAAACCCGGTTGTACCTATAACCATTGCCTTTTTAAGCTCCACAGCAAGCCTTAAGTGTTCCAGTGTTACTGAGGGTGTGGAAAATTCAATAAGTACTTCTGCCTCCTTAATAGCATTCTGTGGCTCATCAGTGAGAAAGACACCTGTTTCTTTAAGTCCCAGAAGAAGACCTATATCCTTTCCGATGAATTCATGACCTCTCTTTTCAAGGGCTCCCTTTAACACAAAACCTTCTTCCTGAATACCGAGTGTTATTATCCTGCTGCCCATCCTGCCCAGTGCTCCTGAAACTGCAAAGGAAATCATAACCATACCTCCTTTAAAATTAATTTCGAAACTTACTTTTCTATTTCTGTCTGTTGTTCTTCTTCTCCGCTAATCTTCTGCTCGGGCTCCACAGGAACAGATATCCTGTATTCCTCAGATGCCCACCTGCCAAGATCAATAAGTTTGCATCTTTCAGAACAGAAGGGCCTCCAGGGATTTTCATTCCAGGTAGTAACTATCCTGCATACCGGGCATATAATATTCATATTGAATTTTAACATAAAATAATCTACCTAAAATAATTTTTATGCTAAAATAAATCATGCTACTTGGAGTGAATGTAGATCATGTAGCTACATTAAGGCAGGCAAGGCTTGCCAAGGAGCCTGATCCTGTTATGGCAGCTACCCTTGCAATACTTGGAGGAGCTGATGGGATAACAGTTCATCTCAGGGAAGACAGAAGACATATTCAGGACAGGGACCTCAGACTTCTAAGAGAAATTGTAACAGTTGAACTGAACCTTGAGATGGCGGCAACACAGGAGATGCTTAGGATAGCCATAGAGACAAAACCCGATCTTGTCACCATAGTACCTGAGAAAAGACAGGAACTCACCACAGAAGGGGGGCTCAATGTAAAGGACAATCGTAATGCTCTCAAAGAATTCATAAAAAAGATAAATGAACATGGTATCCCTGTTAGTCTTTTCATAAATCCATCAACAGAAGACGTTGATATCTCGAAAGAGATTGGTTCTCAGATGGTGGAGATTCATACGGGTATTTATGCTGATGCATCCTTCAGAAATAAACCTGAGGAATTAAGGAAAATACTAAATGCAGTCCAGAGGGCAAGGTCCGTTGGACTTGAAGTGAATGCAGGTCATGGCCTTAATTATCACAACGTAAAATCAGTGGCTCAAATCCCTGGTCTGAGAGGACTTTATATAGGCCACAGTATTGTGGCAAGGGCTGTTCTTGTGGGAATGAAAGAAGCCGTGAGAGAGATGAAGACTCTGATTGAATCAGCTACTAAATAAAGGTCTTCTGTGATAAAAGGAACAGGTATTGATATAGTAAAAATTGATAGAATTAAAAAGGCTGTAGAAAAATGGGGGGAAAAATTTCTTTCAAGGATATTCACTCAAAATGAACTAATATACTGTTTTCAGAAGAATCCTCCCTATGAATCCCTTGCTGTAAGATTTGCTGCAAAGGAAGCCTTCTTGAAAGCAATAAATAAAAGACTCAGTTTCAGTTCAATTGAGATAAAAAATGAACCATCTGGAAAACCTTATATCTCTGTAAAAGATAATCTCCCTGAGAATTTAAGATTTCATATCAGCCTCAGCCATGACACTCAGTATGCAGTTGCCGTAGTAATTGTGGAGGAGATTTCTTGAAGATTGTCACGTCTGAAGAGATGCACCTGATTGATAAAAAAACCATTCAAGAATATGGTATTTCTGCTCTTAATCTTATGGAAAGGGCTGGTAGAGCTGTAGCCCTTAGGATCAAAGAGTTTTTTAAAAAGGGTAATGTCATGGTTATAGCCGGTCCGGGAAATAATGGTGGAGATGGACTCGTTGCTGCCAGGTATCTTAAAAAATCTGGATTCAATGTAAAGGTCTGCCTTTTATTCGATAAAGATAAACTCAGCCCTGAAGCAAAGATACAACTTGAAAGACTAAAAAAAGCAAAAATACCCTTTAAAGTAAGCAGGGATTTAAATAAAGATGACCTCAGAAAGGTGATAATAGTGGATGCCCTTTTTGGAACAGGTCTTAAAAGAGAGATATCCGGTGACCTTGCTCAGCTTGTTGATAAGATTAATTCATCTGGAAATCCTGTGGTAGCAGTGGATATTCCCTCCGGAATATCCTCTGATGACGGCTCTGTAATGGGAAAGGCTATCAGGGCTGATCTTACAGTGACCTTTGGTCTTCCAAAAAGAGGGCATATTTTATTCCCTGGTGCAGAATACACAGGGAAACTTTATGTAGAAAACATAGGATTTCCCGAAGAACTTCTCAATGCACCTTTTATAAAGACAGAACTTCTTACTGAGGATTATATAAGGGCATTGATTCCTCAGAGAAAGAGATATTCTCACAAAGGGACCTACGGACACGTTCTTATAATTGCAGGCTCAAAGGGAAAGACAGGCGCCTGCCTAATGGCAGCACGTGCCGCTCTGAGATCAGGGGCAGGCCTTGTAACAATGGGTGTTCCTGAGACATTACTTTCAGTATTCCAGTCAAGGGTTAGTGATGAGATGTGCCTCGGTCTTCCTGACAGCGGTGATGGCATATTACGCAAAGAGGCATTAAAGGTCATTTCTGACTTTTCAGAAAAAAAGGCACAGGTCATTGCAATTGGTCCAGGTATGGGTGTAACAGAGGATACAAAGGAAATAATGAAGGGATTGCTGCATTCAATGAATATTCCGCTCGTTATTGATGCTGATGGAATAAATTGTCTGGAAGGTCTTACTTTTTTACTTAAAAACAAAAAGCAATGTGTCATAACACCCCATCCAGGAGAATTCTCGAGACTCACAGGTATATCCAGGGAAGAGATTGAGAAAAGAAGGATAGAGCTCTCTTCAGAATTCTCTCTAAAATATGGTGTTACAACTGTGCTTAAAGGAGTACCAACTGTAATTAGCCATGAGGGTTATTCTTATATAAACACTACAGGAAATCCGGGAATGGCAAAGGCAGGAAGTGGTGATGTTCTTACAGGGATAATTGCAGGTCTTATGGCCCAGGGTCTTTCACCGCTCAATGCCTCTATTCTTGGTGTCTACATGCATGGTCTTGCAGGCGATATAGGCTCAAAAGAAAAAGGCCTGTGGAGCCTTCTTGCCTCTGATATAATTGAATATATACCCGGTGCCTTTAAGGAGCTAACCTGTGAATGACCTCATTGTGCCAGAGATCTTTCCAGAAAATATAAAGGCCTTTTTTACAACAAAGGAAAGCCACGACCATATATATCAACTCAGTTACCCAGTATACAAACCAATTCAGAGACATACTTCAGAGGTAATTATCCTTGATGGTATGGAAAGAAGGGTTGCTGATGGAGTGATTACTGATAGAAAAGGAATAGTCCTTGGAGTAGAGACAGCTGACTGCCTTCCCATTCTTCTCTGTGACCCTTCCATACCTGCTGTAGGTGCAGTACATGCAGGATGGAGGGGAACTGCTCAAGGCATAATTAAGAATGCTATAAAAAAATTTAAAGAAGTCTTCTCATCTGATCCATCAAGGATACTGATGGCAACAGGTCCATCAATAGGTCCTTGCTGCTATGAGGTGGAACAATCTGTAATGGAGGCAGTATCTTCACAGACAGGTTCTTTTTATACAGAAAGAAAGGGTAAGTACTATATTGACCTTGTCATGGAAAATATAATACAGGCAGTTTCAGAAGGTCTTAAAAGAGAAAATATCTGGCATTCAGGAGAGTGCACACGATGTTCCAATGAGAGATTCTATTCTTACAGATATCACGGAAAACTTGCTGGCAGGCAAGGAGGATTCATCCTTATTGAAATTTAATCTCAATTGTGGTAACTTTGAATAAGAAACCCCTGAGTGCAGGGTTTAATTCTTCAGGCCACTCAATGGTGGCAGAAGGAGGCCCCAATTGAAAGAACAGGAAATAATTGAGCTTCTAAGAAAAGAAAACGAGGAATTCAGAAGACTCGAACAGGAACACAGAAATCTTGACAATACCCTAAAACAACTGGAATCAAAGAGATATCTAACAAGTGAGGAAGAACTTGAGATACATAATTTGAAAAAACTAAAACTTTCAAAAAAAGACAGAATGCTTGAGCTTATAGAAGAATACAAAAAGAGCCATTCTTTAAATTAATTTTTTATTTTATATAAAATTTCTAGCTCATAGCGGGAGGATTTTTATGCCTTTAAGAAGTTCACGGATAAAAAAAGGACTTGAAAGGGTTCCCCACAGGGCACTACTCTATGCCACGGGCCTTCCTAAATCAGAAATCAACAAACCCTTCATAGGGGTTGCATCAAGTTTTACAGACATCATTCCGGGACATATAGGTATGAGAGATCTTGAAAGATTTATTGAAAAGGGTATTCACACTGGAGGAGGCTATCCCTTCTTTTTTGGAATTCCAGGAATATGTGATGGAATAGCCATGGGACACAGAGGGATGCATTACAGCCTCCCATCAAGAGAATTGATAGCTGATATGGTTGAGACCATAGCAGAGGCCCATCAGTTTGATGGTCTTGTTCTTTTAACTAATTGTGACAAGATAACACCAGGTATGCTAATGGCAGCAGCAAGGATAAATATTCCATCAATTGTTATAACAGCAGGACCTATGCACTCAGGGCTTCTTAAAGGCAAAAGACTCTCCCTTGTTAACGATACCTT
The DNA here is from genome assembly GCA_026417875.1 of Thermodesulfovibrionales bacterium. NCBI lineage: Bacteria > Pseudomonadati > Nitrospirota > Thermodesulfovibrionia > Thermodesulfovibrionales > Thermodesulfovibrionales bacterium. Next base: position 51,332 of record JAOACK010000006.1, read on the forward strand.
TGAGGCGATAGGGAAATTCAAAAAGGGCCTGATATCAGAAAGGGAGCTTGAACAGCTTGAACTCTGTGCATGCCCAGGACCGGGTTCCTGTCAGGGAATGTACACAGCAAATACAATGGCCTGTGTAACGGAGGCACTGGGAATGAGCCTTCCAACCTGTGCCACAAGTCTTGCAATCACCTCCCATAAAAGAAGGATTGCCTTTGAGAGCGGAAGAAGGATTGTGGAGCTTGTAAGGAAAAATATCAGACCGAGGAAGATAATGACAAGAAAGGCTTTTGAAAATGCTATAAGGGTCGACCTTGCACTTGGCGGTTCAACAAACACAGTTCTTCATATCCCTGCAATAGCCCGTGAAGCAGGAGTTGAGCTTCCCCTTGAAGTATTTGATGAGCTGAGCCGTACAACCCCTCATATTGCCAATATGCTTCCAGGAGGAGAACATTTCCTTGAAGACCTTGATGCTGCAGGAGGAATACCTGCTGTGCTTAAAAGACTAGGAAAACTGATTCATAATACAATGACACTCAGCGGCTTTACAACTCACCAGATTGCCGAGAGGGCAGAAATCTATGATGAGAATGTAATTAGGCCTCTTGAAAAGGCTTATCATAAAGAAGGTGGTATAGCTATTCTCAGGGGAAATCTGGCACCTGATGGAGCTGTTGTTAAGCAATCTGCTGTTAGCCCAAAGATGATGGTCTTTGAAGGAGTTGCAAAGGTCTACGATTCAGAAGAAGAAGGCATGAAAGCAATTCTTAATGGAGAGATCAAGCCAGGTGATGTTGTTGTGATAAGATATGAGGGTCCGAAAGGAGGTCCTGGCATGAGGGAGATGCTTTCACCAACAGCAACCATAGCAGGTATGGGACTGAGTGAATCCGTTGCACTTATTACAGATGGCAGGTTCTCAGGTGGAACAAGGGGTCCCTGTATAGGTCATATATCGCCAGAGGCAATGGAGGGAGGACCTATTGCAATAATCCAGAATGGAGACAGAATAAAGATCGATATTCCAAAAAGAAAGATTGACCTTCTTCTTTCTGAAGAAGAAATAAAGAAGAGACTTTCCAAATGGAAACCTCCAAAACCAAAGATAACAAAGGGATGGCTTGCAAGATATGCAAAGCTTGTAACATCTGCAGGCACAGGTGCTGTAATGAAGGAAGAGTAAGCCTTTATATACCAGAAATATTCACCTATCTTACAAAGAACAGAAATGCCTTGAAATGAAGAATGATAAAATGGAATTACTCAATTATGAGTATATTGAATCGTGAAGATTAAAAGAGTCCGAGCTGCCTTTCTTTTTCATATCTATCTGGTAAATAGAGTGTTTCTACAAATTCCTCTTTAATCTCTGATAAAAAGGAGGAAGGTTTCTGAATCTCTGTCTTACCATATAGCTTTCTTCTTCTTGCCTGAAGAAGGTATAATTCTTCCTTTGCCCTTGTCATGGCTACATAAAGGAGTCTCCTCTCCTCTTCTAAATTTTCTGGCTCAATAGGAATCAGACCTTCCTCAAGGCCTGAAATAAAGACTACCCTGAATTCAAGACCCTTAGACATATGAATTGTAAGAAGCCTCACACCCTCAGCCTGAAGCCTGTCTTCTTCAGGACCCGTAAGTTTAAGCCAGCTTATAAGGTCATCAGTTGAAGATGGAATATAATCAGCCATCAGGGAATTTATTATTTTATATTTTTTTCTCAGTTCTGATATAAGCAATTCTAAGGGCTTATCCTTATTTTCTTCAAGATAGAGAATTATTTCTTTTATAGAATCTATAAAAGTCCTTCCCATGGCATAACAGGGTATACCTGCCTTTTTTAATTCAGACTCCATTGCTAACACCTGATTATTTGTCCTAAATAGTACTGCAAAATCGGAGAAAACATAATCACTCCTTTCGGCAACATCCATACCTTTCATAAGGCTGTAATGGCTCATGCCGCCCATCCTTTTTTCTATCTCCTTAACAATAAAATCAATCTCAGCCCTGTCATCAGGCAGGGAAACTATCTTCACAGGGAGTCCCTCTCTTTTGATACTCACAATATTTCTAGGTATCCTCTCTTTATTATTTTCAATAAATGTTTCTGAAGCCTTAACTATAAAAGGCTGGGATCTGTAGTTTTTATCAAGAACAATTTTTACAGCATGAGGATATTCCTTTTCAAAATTGATAAAATTCTCTACATTTGCTCCCCTGAAGCTATAGATTGACTGATCAGGATCACCAACAGCAAATATTTTATCCACAGATAGCATCTTTAGCATTTTGAGCTGAAGAGGATTAATATCTTGATACTCATCCACCAGTAGATACCTCATAGTTCTGCTATATCTACTCTTAAAAGATGGATCGCTCAGTAGCTCTATTGCCCTTATTAAAAGATCATCATAGTCAAGGGCTTTTTTTTCAAGAAGAATTTCATAATAATCGTTAATTATCTTTTTAAGCTTCTCGTCAGGTTTATCAACGAGATTCTTTACCCTTGATATCCTTTCAAGGATAACTGATGGCTTTCCCGCACCAGATATTCTTTTAATGAGCTCTATCTGTTCTTCCCTACTGATAATATAAAAATCTTCACCACTAAATTCTCTTAAGAGCCTTAAACCTAAAAGGTGAAAGGTTCCAGCAAACAATCCATTGAGTCCTCCGTAAAAAGCTCTTATCCGTTGTTTGAGCTCAGAGGCTGCCCTGTTTGTAAAAGTAAGAGCACATATTTCCTCAAAACTTAAGCCCTTTGCTATAAGATAGGCAATCCGCCTTACAATTGTAAGGGTCTTACCTGTACCTGGTCCTGCTACAACAAGTACAGGACAATCAGGTGCTGTAACAGCATGTCTCTGGGATTCGTTTAAACCCTCAAGGATTATTTCTATATCCATCTGCCATCAGTCTCTTTATAAACATTGTTCCATAACTTCCCCTCTTAAGCTCAAAATGAAGATAAAGGGCCTTTCTGTTTTGATAAACCTCATCATCTCTGATATCATAACCCTTCAGATCAGGTATTACTACAAAGGGTCTCGGTGTTGAACTGAAAAAGGCTGCTCTTATTTTTTTAAGATTAAACATTGAAGGCTTGAGTTCCATTTCTTTAAGGATATTATTATAAATCACCTCTGTCAGCTCATCGGGCATCTGTGCTTTATGAGAGGCTGTCGGGATAATCAAACTTCTGAGATATTCAAAGGACTGAGGTTTTCTGTAAAATAGATAATCCCAGTAATTACCCCTGTATCTAATAATCTCATCACCATAAATCATGACTATCCTCTCTGCCATCTTATTCCAGATATAGGATTGAAAGGCTGCGAAGAAAATAGAGAGTTCATATCCCGGGATAGTCTGAATAATCTTGAGAAAAGGTTTTTCTTCTTTTTTGCTTAGGATCCTGAATGCCCTTTTTTCAATAGAGGTTTTTGCTTTTTTCAGACACTCATCCCACTTTCCCCAGTTCTCATAGAAAAACCTCTTTCTCTCTTTTTCCTCCTTCCTGTCCTCTGGATGTACTGCCGTAAGATATATCTTCACTGCACCATTATAATGTTTTTTTAATATTTTTTCTGCAATAAATCCCTGTTCTCTGGAAAAACTTCCGAATCTCTGGTCATCAAAGTAATTTGGATATCCATACTGTTTTACCCACTCTATCTCTCCGAGAGCCTTTTCAGCTTCTTCTTCTTTAAGGTCTCTTACAACGATTTTAAATTCATTTGCCTCAATAAGGTCAGGTCCCATGGGTCTGTCCATGTCACCAACGTATTTCAGACTAAAGGATTCTTCTTCTCTCTCTCTCAATGAGGTATCATCAATGGTTATATACTGAGAGGTAAGGCCATATCTATCCTTTTTACCTCCATAGGAAAACCTCTGAAAGGAAATACCAAAGGCCTTTGAAAGTTTCAAGAGAAGATCCAGAGTATTGTATCCTTTTTTTGTAAGTATATAAACCTTGAATCTTCCACCTTTTCTCAATGGTAGCTTTGCCTTCTCCTGAACAACAAAGTCATCCGGTTTCACCTTTATCTTCATAAATTTTTAGGATAAAAATAGTAATAAAGATTTTCAAGATACTTTCAAAAATATGGTATGCCTCTTTAAAAAACCCAAGGATTTGAAATTAGGAAAGATTTAGGCACAATCACTTCATTATTCCTTTAACTCTTAACAAGTCTACCGCCCCTGGGAATTACAGCTATTCCTGAATGGTCTATATGACATCTGAACCTGTCTTTTTCAGGCTCAAAACCTATCCTTTCGCCTTCCTCTATTGTATTAAGTTTATCAACTATCAATCTCTTTAAAGCTGCACCCTTTTTTATAACCACATCATCCATTATTATGCATTCCTCAATTGTCACATCGTCTTCTATCACAACCCCGCTCCTTATTACAGAATTTATTATCTTCGCCTTTCCAACTACTGTTCCCTCAGCAATTATACTGTTCATTATATCAGCCTTCAATATTTTTGCCGGTGGAAATTCTGAACTTGATGGATGTATGGGCCAGAGTCTGTTATTCAGTTCAAACAATGGTTTTTCTCCAAGCATATCCATATGTGCATTAAAATAAGCCGCTATTGTCCCCACATCGCGCCAGTAACCTTTTTCTTCGTAATCTCTTGTGCCAGGGATTATATTTGTACCAAAGTCGTAGGCAAATACCTTTTTTGTCTCAACAAGGTCAGGTATAATATGGGCACCGAAATCATGCTGTTTTTTATTCTGAGCCTTGATTAATGATTCAATAAGTACATCTTTATTGAATATATAATTTCCCATTGACACATAGGCCATCTTCGGATTATCGGGCATAGGTGAAGGTTTTTTAGGCTTTTCCTGAAAGCCGGTGATCCTCTTTTCCTGATCAGAAACTATAACACCAAATTGTGAAGCTGTCTCAATGGGAACAGGTCTTGCGGCAACAGTTACAAATGCATCCTTCTCAAGATGAAAATCTATCATCTGTCTTATATCCATTCTGTATATATGATCAGCACCAAAGACTATAACAAGTTCAGGATTGAGCTGTTGAATAAGATTGAGATTCTGAAATACTGCATCAGCAGTTCCCTGAAACCACTCAGGACCCATCCTCATCTGAGGCGGAACCACAGTAATAAAATGTTCCTTAACAAGGGGAGACATCACCCAGTTTCTTCTGATATGTTCTATCAAAGACTGGGATTTATACTGCACAAGGAGATACACTGAATAAATATGGGAATTAATAAGATTGCTCAATACAAAATCCACTATCCTGTAACGACCACCGAAGGGAACAGATGGTTTTGAACGAAAGGCTGTTAGCGGAAAAAGCCTCTCGCCTTTACCACCAGCAAGCACAAAGGCAAGCACCCTGGGATGGGGCATATTTAACTCCTTTAAGTTTTTTATTATTTATAGCAGAGGTTTAAACATCTGTCAAGTCAGTGCTTCTAATATTTAGAACAAAGTGTTCCCTGAGCCTGAAGAAATCGGAGATTTTGGTTGAGGTATTTTCGTTAAGCACATCTTCCCTCTTAAATATTGAACATATGATTTCTATCGTCAGATAGAAAAGTTATGTTAAAATTATTCATGCAGCAGAAGATAATGGCACTTATTGAAGGAAGATTATCAGATCCCTTTGAAGTCCTCGGTACTCATAAAAAAGGAGAAAAGATAATCATCAGAACCTATCTTCCACATGTAAAGAATGTCTGGCTTTTGATTGGTAAAAAAAAATACAGATTTAAGGAGATAGAAAAAGGACTCTTTGAGTTAGAACTTGAAGAACTCAAGGAGAAACATTATAAACTAAAGACTATTGATTATAATAACCTTACAGAAGAGTTTATTGATCCCTATTCATTTGATAAACCTATTCTTGGTGACCTTGATCTTCACCTAATTAATGAAGGAACCCATCACAGAATATATGATAAACTTGGTGCCCATATAATGGAGATTGATGGAATCAGAGGAACTCACTTTGCTGTATGGGCACCAAATGCTGAAAGGGTGAGTGTAATTGGAGATTTCAATAGATGGGATTCAAGAATACACATGATGAGACCATTAAAGAGCTCTGGAATTTGGGAGATATTCATACCAGGAGTAAAGGAAGATTCACTTTATAAATACGAAATCAGGTCAAAATACCACAACAACATTATCAGAATTAAGTCCGATCCCTTTGCCTATTATTCGGAATTGAGACCAAAGACTGCTTCCATTGTTGTAAATCTAAATTCTTATAAATGGAATGATGACGAATGGATGGAGCGAAGAAAGTATTCAAATCCCTACGAATCACCCATCTCAATTTATGAAGTACACGCTGGCTCATGGATGAGAGTTCCTGAGGAAGGAAATAGATTTCTTAATTATAGAGAACTTGCCCACCATCTCATACCATATGTAAAGGAAATGGGATTTACCCACATTGAGCTGATGCCTATTACAGAACATCCCTTTGATGGATCATGGGGTTACCAGACAACGGGTTACTATTCAGCAACAAGTAGATATGGAAGGCCTGAAGACCTGATGTATTTTATAGACCAGTGTCATCAAAATGGAATAGGTGTAATACTTGACTGGGTTCCATCCCATTTCGCCTCTGATGACCACGGGCTAAGGTTCTTTGATGGAACATGCCTTTATGAGCATGAAGACCCGAGAAAGGGATACCATCCTGACTGGTCAAGTCTGGTTTTTAATTATGGAAGAAATGAGGTAAGAAATTTTCTTACAGGAAGTGCACTTTTCTGGCTAGAAAAATACCATATCGATGGTCTGAGAATAGATGCTGTAGCATCCATGCTCTATCTTGATTATTCAAGAAAAGAAGGAGAATGGATTCCAAACATCTATGGTGGAAGAGAGAATCTTGAGGCGATATCCTTTCTTAAATATCTCAATGAAACGGTTCATCATTATTTCCCGGGAGTTCTCACAATTGCTGAGGAATCAACTGCATGGCCCATGGTTTCAAGGCCCACTTATATAGGCGGGCTAGGATTCAGCATGAAATGGAATATGGGATGGATGCATGATACCCTTGAGTATTTCTCAAAAGACCCTGTTTTCAGAAAATACCATCAGGGAAATCTTACATTTAGCATGCTCTATGCCTTCAGCGAAAATTTTATACTTCCATTAAGCCATGATGAAGTAGTCCACGGTAAGGGTTCACTCTTTGGAAAGATGCCAGGAGACGACTGGCAGAGATTTGCAAATCTAAGGCTTCTTTACGGATATATGTTTGGCCATCCGGGAAAAAAACTCCTATTCATGGGCAGTGAATTCGGGCAGTGGAGGGAATGGGATTACAATTCAAGTATAGACTGGCATCTCCTTCAATATGAATCACACAGAGGAATTCAGTTATTAATAAAGGACCTCAATTCACTGCTTAAAAAAGAACCATCACTACATGAGCTTGATTTTCACTGGAATGGCTTTGAATGGATTGATTTTCATGACTCTGAAAAGAGTATTATTGCCTTTATTAGAAAGGCAAAAAATCCTGACGACTTTCTTGTCTTTGTTTATAATTTTACTCCCGTCATCAGATTTAATTACACAATAGGAGTTCCTAGATCTGGCTATTACAGAGAGATACTGAACAGCGATTCAGCAATCTACTGGGGAAGTAATGTAGGGAATCGTGGCGGTGTTCATGCTGAAAGAATACCAGCTCACGGAAGACCTTATTCCATCAGTATAACCCTTCCACCTCTTGCTGCACTTGTATTTAAACCACAGCGAGACTAATTAAATAAATCAAGAATGGTAGGCGCGAAGGGGATCGAACCCTTGGCCTCTTCCGCGTCAAGGAAGCGCTCTCCCACTGAGCTACGCGCCTTAGGTTATATAAATTAACCTATTACTATACCTTCCTGTCAAGAATCTAAAAAAATTCTTGTGCTGTTGACTTTTTCTATACTTTAGCCTAAAATTAATAAAAATTCAGGAGTGAGAGGATGGCAACAAAGGTACTACTTGCAGATGACAGTATTACAATACAGAAGGTTGTTGAGCTCATTCTTACAGAACACGGTTTTGAGGTTAAAACTGTAAACAATGGTCAGGAAGCCTTAACAACAATGCTTTCTTACACTCCTGATATTGTTCTTGCAGATGCAGAGATGCCCGTGCTTAACGGTTATCAACTCTGTGAAAGAATTAAAAATAATTCACGAACAAAACACATACCTGTTATACTCCTTGCAGGGGCCTTTGAGCCAATAGATGTGGAACTTGTGAAAAATGTAAAAGCTGATGGCACTCTCACAAAACCTTTTGAAGCACAGGAACTTCTAAGCAAGATAAATTCCTTTCTGGGCAGAAAAGAGAAAAAAATGGAAGAAGAGCTCATAGAAGAGCCCTCTCCAGTGACAGCTCTGACAGAAGAGAGTGAAGAGGCAATAATGGTTGAAGAAGAAATATGGGAGGTTGAAGAGCCCGCGGAACAGATTACTATTGAAGAAAGTCCAGAAGTTATAACCCAGCCAGAACAGAAAATTGTCCCCCTAACAGAAGAAAGATCTTTTACAGTAGAAGAAAAAACAGCAATCCCAGAACAACCTCTTACAGGAATTTCAAAAGAGTCTTTTGAAAGGGCTATAAGGGATGCTGTAGCAGGAATAATTGCCAGTTCTGACCTTCCCTCCATCATAAGAGCCGCTGTCAAGGATTCTGTCGAAAAGATGCTTGCAGAAAGACTTCCATACCTTATAGAAGATCTTACAAAGGAGCTCCTGAAAGGCTCTCTTTCTGGTATTTCCAGTGAGATAGAAAAGGTTCTCTGGGAAACCCTTCCCGAGCTGGCAGAGACACTCATAACAAAGGAGATAGAGAGAATAAAGGTATCCTTATCCTGAAAAAAATTCCTTCCCTATGAAAGACAGAAAGACCTTTGAACCAAAAGATTGTGAAGAAAAAATTTATAATTTCTGGTTGAGCCATGAACTCTTCAGGCCCTCAGGTGAAGGTGAACCCTACTGTATTGTAATTCCTCCACCAAATGTCACAGGTTCGCTCCATATGGGTCATGCCCTTAATGCAACTCTTCAGGACATCCTTATAAGATGGAAGAGGATGCAGGGATTTAAGACACTTTGGTTGCCTGGAACGGACCATGCTGGTATAGCAACACAGAATGTGGTTGAAAGGCTTCTCCAGAAGGAAAATCTCACGAGACAGATACTTGGCAGGGATGCCTTTATAAAAAGGGTCTGGCAGTGGAAGGAGCTTTCAGGTGGTCAGATTATCTCTCAGTTAAAAAGGCTTGGAGCTTCATGCGACTGGTCAAGAGAAAGATTCACTATGGATGAAGGCCTCTCAAGAGCTGTAAGAGAAGTTTTTGTGAGGCTCTTTAATGAAGGACTTATCTACAGGGATTACAGGTTGATCAACTGGTGTCCCAGGTGCCAGACTGCTCTGTCAGACCTGGAGGTTGAATACGAGGAGATTGAAGGTAGACTTTATTATATAAGATATCCCTTTTCTGACGGTAAGGGTTATATAACTGTAGCTACAACACGGCCCGAGACCATGCTTGGAGATACTGCTGTGGCGGTCAACCCCGAGGATGAGAGATATTCATCACTCATTGGAAAAGAGCTAATCCTGCCTCTTACAAACAGAAAAATAAATATTGTTGGAGATAGCGCCGTATTAAAAGATTTCGGAACAGGAGCTGTTAAGGTTACACCGGCCCATGATTTTGCTGATGAAGAGATAGCAAAAAGACACGGTCTGCCATCTCTAATAGTTATTGACAGAAATGCAAAAATGACACCAGAGGCAGGTAAAAAATATGAAGGTCTTGATAGATATGTGGCAAGAAAAGAAATAATCAGTGATCTGAAGGAACAGGGTCTTCTTGAAAAAGAAGAAAGGTATATTCATTCAGTTGGTCACTGTTATAGATGCAAGACAGCCATTGAACCGCTACCTACGCTCCAGTGGTATATAAAGATAGAACCCCTTGCAAAACCCGCTATTGAGGCTGTAAGAAATGGAAGGATAAGGATAATCCCTGAAATATGGCTTAATAGCTACTATGCCTGGATGGAGAATATCAAGGACTGGTGTATCTCGAGACAGATATGGTGGGGTCACAGGATACCTGTCTGGTACTGTCCTGAGTGCAGGGATTCAGAAGGAAGAAGACAGGGCGAAAGGATAGTTATTAAACTATCAAAACCCCTGCTTCTAAAAGGTATATCAAAAGAAAAGGCAACATATGTTGAGCTAAAGGAGGCGGGATTTTCCCATTCAGATATACTCTCCGTTGTTGATTCTGTTGAGATGGATAAGGATATAAAACCCATAGTTTCTATTGATGAACTCAATAAATGTCCTGAATGTGGTTCAGAACTTCTTCAGGATACTGATGTACTTGATACATGGTTCTCCTCTGCTCTCTGGCCTTTCTCCACACTCGGCTGGCCTGAAGAAACAGAGGACCTGAAGACCTTTTATCCAACAAGTGTTCTTGTAACAGCTTTTGATATACTTTTCTTCTGGGTTGCAAGGATGATAATGATGGGTCTTAAATTCATGAATGAGGTTCCATTCAGGGATGTCTATATACATGCAATAGTGAGGGATGAGAAAGGTCAGAAGATGTCAAAATCAAAGGGTAATGTTATTGATCCGCTTGTTATGATTGATAGATACGGTACGGATGCCTTCAGATTTACCCTTGCAGCCTTTGCTGCCCAGGGCCGGGATATAAGATTCTCTGAAGAGAGACTTGAGGGTTACAGGGCATTTGTGAACAAACTCTGGAATGCCTCAAGATTCATTCTCATGAATACAGAGGATATAAAAGAGATCCCTGATGATGGATATATAGAAAAAAATAGAAAGGAATTCAATTTACCGACCCGCTGGATTCTTCACAGACTGCAGCTCACAATTCGTATGATCAATGATAGCCTTAATCAGTACAGGTTTAATGATGCAGCAAGCTCAATCTATCAATTTATATGGCATGAATTCTGCGACTGGTATATAGAATTTTCAAAGATATACCTCTATTCAGAGCAGGATAGCAGGACTGCTTCCGAAAGAGAAGATGTAAAAAAGGTTCTTGTTTATATCCTTGAAAAGCTTCTGAGACTCCTTCATCCCTTCATGCCATTTGTTACAGAAGAGATCTGGCAGCATCTGCCTCATAAGGAAATAAGCATCATGATAACTCCCTATCCTGAGAAAATGACTGAAGACCCGGAGGCAGAAGAAAAAATATCCTTTCTTATTGATACCATAATGACTATTAGAACAATAAGAGGTGAGCTTAACATTCCTCCATCAAAGGAACTGGACTTACTGGTGAAGACCTCTGCCCGGGGAATAACAGAGATCCTGAAGACACACCAAGTACATATAAAGAAATTAGCCCGTATCAGGGATATAATCGGTATAGGTGAGGATGTTAAGCGTCCAAAGGGTTCTGCCATAGCTGTGAGGGAGGGGTTTGAGATATACCTTCCACTTGAAGGTATTATTAATCTTGAACAGGAAATCAACAGACTCAAAAAAGACCTCAATTCTGTTCTAAAGGAGATGGAATTCATAAATAAAAAACTGCTCAATGAGGACTTTCTCAAAAAGGCACCTCCCCATGTAGTTGAAAAGGAAAGAAGGGAATATGAAAGTCTTGTAATAAAAAAACAGAAACTGATTGAAGGTATTGAGAGACTTAAAGAGATGCAATGAATATTCCTCAAGAGATAAAAGAATTTCTGAAAAAGGCGCTTGAGGAAGACATCCTCCATGGAGATATAACAACAGAACTCACCATCCCATCTGAAAATATCTCAGATGCAATTATAATAGCAAAGTCCAATTTTATCCTTGCTGGAATGCCTTTTATTAAAGAGCTTTTTACACTATATGATCCTGATATAGAATTTAATATATTAAAAAAAGATGGCTCACAGATAGAAAGAGGAGATGTGATTGCAAAGCTTAAGGGCAGAACACATTCAATACTAGCCTGTGAAAGGACAGGATTGAATATACTCCAGAGGCTTTCTGGTATAGCCACACTTACAGCGAGGTTTGTTCAAGAGATAAAAGGCACAAAGGCAAGGATACTCGATACAAGGAAAACCACTCCCTGCATGCGTTATCTTGAAAAATATGCTGTAAGGATAGGAGGAGGTTATAATCACAGATTCGGTCTTTATGATGGTATCCTTATAAAGGATAATCATATTAAAGCTGCCGGTGGTATTAAAAAAGCTGTGGATAATATAAAAAATAGTAAAGCCTTCCATCATCTTCTAAAGATTGAGGTTGAGGTTAAAGATATTGAGGAGGTTAATGAAGCAGTAGAGGCAGGTGTGGATGCAATCATGCTTGACAATATGGATATAGAAGAGATGAAGAAGGCAGTAAAATATATCAGAGAAAAAAAACCAGGAATATTGATAGAAGCTTCGGGTAATGTAAATCCTGGGAATGTTAGGGCCATTGCTGAGACAGGTGTTGATTTTATATCAGCAGGAATGCTCACTCACTCTGCTGAAGCAGCGGACATAAGTCTTAAAATAGTGGATTAGTTTTTACCTCACTGAATCCGAATGATAGCGCTCAAGCATGAGAAGCCTTCTTTTCAAATCAAGCCCAAGACTATAACCGCATAAATCTCTGCTGCCCACTATTCTGTGGCAGGGAATAACAATAGGAAGTGGATTTCTTTTTAGAGCCTGACCAACTGCCCTCTGTGAAGAGGGCCTGCCAATCTCTCTGGCAAGCCATCCATAAGTCCTTGTCTCTCCAAAGGGTATAGAGCGAATGGCCTTCCATACCTTTATCTCGAAAGGAGAAAAATATATATTAGCATCATCAAGGTCCAGAACTGTTTTCAGTTCAAAGTAAAATCTTTTACCATCAAAATATTCTTGAAACTGTGAAAGGATTCTTTGCGGGATTTTCTTTCTTTTTATCACTGATATTAAGCCTCTGAAATAACATGGGAATCTTTTCTCTACAGGTTCGTCAGAAAGAATTGTTGTTATACCATAAAACACATCTTTATCAAAAAGAATGTAAAAAACTCCAAGAGAGGTCTCTATCTGGTCAAAGAAAAGCACCTTCCCTTCATTCGTCATCTCTTGCGTGCTTCATACCATCATGGCAGAGGAATTATAAACCTCCACCCGGTCACCACCATGCCTGATTGCTTCTTTAAGGGCCTTTTCAGCACACCAGAGAAGCTCTTCAGCTGACTGAGTTTCAAGTGTTGCAAGACCAACACTTACAGTAATCTTTCCCTTTGGAAGGGTCTCTGCATAAAGGAAAGGATGATTCTTTATAATGGCACTGAATCTGTTTCCAAGTGCCCTGGCTGCTTCAAAGGATGTATTGGCGAGGATTATGGCAAAGGCATCTCCGCCATATCTTACAACTACATCTGAACCCCTTGTATTCTTCTTGAGAAGTTCTGCAATCTTTTTGAGCACTATATTCCCGTAAAATTCACCTCTCTCCCTGACATATCTGCCAAAGAAATCTATATCAAGAAGAAGGAGATTCAATGGTAATTTATACCTGTGTGCCCTCTCCACCTCCTGTGCAAGCCTCAGAACAAGATATCTGTGATTGAAAAGACCTGTTAGTTCATCAACAAGACCGGCCTTTCTCGGATAGAGCATCTCCAGTTCCTGAATGTAGGAGATTAAATCCTTGGGTTCAAAGGTATGTTTTTTTATGATTCTCTCAATCTTACCAACAAGTTCAAGCCTCTCCTCAACAGGTATGTCCTTCTGTGTTAAGAGGAAAAGGGGTATATCCTTGGTAACAGGATTTTCCCTTAGCTGTCTTACCATATCAAATCCTGATATATCCGGCAGATCTATACCTATCAGTATCATTGCAGGTCTTACGGCAGAGGCAAGCTCAAGACCGCTCTTTCCTTCCCTGGCCTCATGAATCTGGAATCCACCTGAGAGAAAGAGCTCTGTAAGCTCAGCAACTGTGCTTGCATCACTCTCAATTATCAGTACACTTTTTGGAACTCTTTCCCTCTGCATTGATAAAGAAAGTTCCTCCAGCCTTGAAAGGAGAGCCTCCTTATCTAATGGTTTCAGGAGATAATCTGCAGCTCCAAGGGTAAAGGCAAGCTCCCTATTGTCAACTATTGAATGTATTATAACAGGAATTGAAGAGGTCTGTTCAGAGGCTTTCAGCTCCTGAAGAACCTCCCACCCATCCTTTTTTGGAATCATTATATCAAGGATTATTGCAAAGGGTCTAAGCGATTTTGCCTTTTCTATACCTTCTATACCATCAAAGGCATGGCTTACCCTGTATCCTGCCTGACTTAGATGAAGCGTGAGAAGTTCAACAGTGGCAAGGTCATCTTCAATAAGAAGTATGAGGGGAGCATCCTCTTTTGAAGCCGCATAATCAATGCCTGCAGTTTCCACCTCGAGAACAGGTTCCTTTGTCTCCGGAATGGAAGCCGGGATAAAAAAGGTAAAGGTACTGCCCTTTCCGGGAGAGCTTTCGAGACTAATTTCTCCACCATGAAGCTCAACAAATCTCTTTGTAAGAGCAAGCCCAAGGCCAGCTCCACCGGCCTGTCTGGAAAGTGAAGAGTCTGCCTGCTCAAATTCATCAAATATCCTTATCTGATCCTCCGGCTTTATTCCCACTCCTGTATCCCATACAGAACATACAATGACCTCTGCATCAGATGGCAGTCCTCCGTATTTACCTGGTCTGTTTTTATCCCTTGTGATTACAAGGCCTATCCTTCCGGCCTCGGGTGTAAATTTTATAGCATTATTTAAGAGATTGTAGAAGACCTGTTTAAGTTTTATTCTGTCAGCTGTAATATCTTCAATACCTTCCTGAAAATTAAGATGAACCTTGATATTCTTTCTTGATGCAAGAGGTTCAATGGTTTTCATCACCTCATCTACCATCTGTCTTAAAGAAAAGGTCTCATATACCATATCATACTTTCCTGATTCAATCTTTGAAAGGTCAAGGACATTGTTAACAAGCTCCAGAAGGTATTTACCGGCATTGTGGATATTTCTTATATATCTTTCCTGTTCAGGAGTTAACCCACCTCGTGCTCTTTCAAGAAGAACCTCTGAAAAACCAAGGATTGTATTAAGAGGAGTTCTGAGCTCATGGCTCATATTGGCTAAAAATCTTGATTTTGCGTTGTTCAGGCGTTCAAGTTCAATATTCATTCTCTGGAGTTCTTCTATCTTTTTCTCCACATCTTCTTCAGAGGTTATACCCCTGGAGAGAATTAGTGATGAAAAGGATGACAGGATACTGAGGATCAGGTTATCCCTTTCATTAAAATCTCTCTGCCTTCTATCAAAAACACAGAGAACAGCCTTACCTTCAGCCATATTTACAGGGACAGCGATAAATGACCTGATATCTTCTTTAAGAAAATAATCTGATAATTCAGGATTCTCTTTCACATTTCTTATTCTTAACCACTCAGCTTTCTCAAAAATATCCTTAAAAATACTCCTCAATAAAAAAAGATTATTTTCAATAAATCTTTTACTCAAGCCAGTGTACGCAAGGATCTTCGGTGAAGAATTCTCAAGCACCATAATCAGTGCTGCTGATGCTTTTAACAGTCCTGTTACACCCTCAATTAATCTGTTAAATAACATCTCTGGTATCAGCTCTGTAAATGATTTTAAAAGAACCTCTATCTCCCTGATTGTTCCCGTCCATTCAGCAAGATCGGTCTTTATACTTTTATACCTTCCACCTGTAAGGAGAAAATATCTTGCTGCAACAGGGCCTATAAC